>NZ_JBIAQI010000003.1:0-203776 GCF_042888905.1 Streptosporangium sp. NPDC002721 | reverse complement strand
CCCACACCTCCCCATCCTCCTTTTTTTCCCTCCGCCTAACTCACTTTATATTCCCGGGGCCCCCCCCCCCGGGCGGGGGGGGGGGCCCCACGTCATGAGAAGGCGAGGAAGGGCAGGGTCAGAGAGAGAGCTCCTGCTCCTCCGTCAGGGCGATGAGGATGTGCTCCATGCACGCGTGACCCGCGCGCTCGGCGGCGGCGGCGTCACCGACGGCGATGGCGCGGGCGATCGCCTCGTGCGGGATGTACGTGCTGTTCAGGGTGCTGTTCAGCGAGGTGCCCGCGGCGGTGATGCTGGCACGCAGCGCCGCCGAGAAGTCCTCGTAGAGATCGATCAGCACCTGGTTGTGGGTGGCGCGGACGACCGCCATGTGGAAGGCGAGGTCGGTCTCGACGAACGCGTCGGGCTCTCCCCGCTCCCAGGCCCGCTCCCGCTCGGCCAGCGCCGCCTCGATGCCGGCGATGTCGGCTTCGGTGCGCCTGGTGGCGGCCAGTCTGGCGGCCTCCACCTCCAGGGCGCGCCGCACCTCCAGGATCTCGAGCTGCTCGGCCGTGCGCAGCCGCCGCAGCATGGCCCCGGAGAGCTCGCTCGTGGCACGGACGTACGTCCCGTCGCCCTGGCGGCATTCCAGCAGCCCGGCGTGGGTGAGGGCGCGCACCGCTTCACGCACGGTGTTGCGCCCCACCCCGAGCTGCTCGGCGAGCACGGTCTCAGTAGGAATCTTCGCGTGCATCTGCCAGGAGTTAGAGGTGATCTGCTCCTTGAGTTGATCGATCACCTGATCGACGAGGGATGCTCGCTGCGCCGTACGCAGACTCACCGTCCGCCTCCTCCGGAGAAACCAATCATCCTACGAATCAATGACTGGTAGACCCTAGTTATTCCGGAGGTGCAAAAACAAATCTGGGACTTCGGCAGCGGGCCGTCTTAACGGACCAGAGCCGAATCGACTGTCACGCCCACCATCGCGTCGCGCACTCCGGCAGCCTCAAGAGCCTTACGATACGCACCGGTCTGCTCGTCGACCACACCGACCTGGCCGTAAAGGTCTCCCAGGTCGCGCCAGGTCCGCGCGGCCTCCCGGTCGGGACCGGAAAGGTCGTGGCGGACGCCGCTCAGCGACTGCCTGGCGGTGTGCAGGGCCGCCGTGGCGTCGCCGCCCAGCCCGCGGGCGAGCGCGACACGGGCGAGAACCAGCTGCGCGGTGGCCGCGAGGGTGCCGGCCCGGTCGCCCAGCGTGTCGAGGGCGGTTCCGGCCAGGGCGGTCGCGCCCTGCGGGTCTCCGGCCCCCAGCTGGACATGGGCGCGTACGACGAGACTCCTGACGTGCTCGTGGACGTGCTCGGGGAACGCGGCGAAGACCTCGCTCGCGGCGGTCGCGAGCTCGCGGGCCTCGTCGAGCGGCTCGTCGCCACCGGTGACGGCGAGACGGGCCCAGTCGGTCGCGATGAGGGCGAGCTGCGCGGCCATCCGCGCCGGGCGGCCGGTCGCGATCGCGTCGTCGGCGAGGCGGACGGCGAGCGCCGAGTCCTCGCCGTCGGCGGCGGTGACGCTCGCCCGCCAGAGGGTGTGGATCTCCGCGGTGCGGTTGACCACGCCGGGGACGCCGTTGACCGACAGGACGTCCCGGACGTAGGACAGGCTCGGCGAGCCCGGCTCGCGGGTGCCGCCGATCCCCGTCAGGGCGGCGGCCAGCTCGATGGCGATCTCTCCCTGCGCCAGGGGCAGCCGGTTGATCTCGGCGAGCGCGTGGACGGCCAGGTCGCGGGCGCGAAGGATGTCTCCGGCGCGCTGGTAGCAGCGGCTCAGCGCCACTGCCAGCGGCAGGTCGGCCAGCCGCTCGGGATGGGCGGCGGCCTCGCGGCGCAGGCGCTCGAAGGCCTTCACCGCCGGGCCGATCTTGTTCTGCACCTCCAGGGCGCGGGCGCGGCCGAACCGCGCGTGCGCGGCCAGCATGGCGTTCTCCTCGCCGGCGACCTTGACGATCTCGCCGAAGCGGTCGGCCGCGACGGACGGGTCACCGTGGAGGAGCTCCAGCTCCGCGTGGCGCAGGCCGAGTTCGGTGTCGATGCGCTGGCGCGGCTCGATCCCGTGCAGCAGGAACTCGGTGGTGCATCCCAGGCGGTCGGCCAGCAGGCGGGCGACCACGGGGGTCGGGGTCCGCTTGCCGGACTCGATGAGGGAGACGTAGCTGTCGGAAAGGTCCGGCCCTGCGAGCTGGGCCTGGGACATACGCCTGCTCAGGCGCAGTCCGCGGACGCGGTCACCGATGGTTCCCTGACTCGGCATCTGATCTCTCAGGGCGAAGGATGGTCAATGTTCTCGCCATGATTGCATGAAGAAGTCGAATCAGGTAACCCCGAGTGAAAAATCCTCACCGGAAAGTGTCAACGGTGCTCATGTTCCGCGGACACACATTCCCGTGCCATTGCGGCACGGGATGCTAATCATCCGAATCGTTACCCCCGGGGAAGAGCATCTGGCAGACCTCCAGGTAGAGGGTCTCGGGGTACGGGATGTAATTGACCCTCGACAACGCCTGGTCCTGACCCGCCGACTCCAGGACGAACTCGCCGTAGCCGAGCATGCGGCCGAGAATCGAGCGCTGGAAACTCATGTCGGTGACCTTGCCGAGCGGCATCATGTCGACCTTGCGGGTGATGAGCCCCGTGGTGAGCAGCATTCGCTTGGAGGTGACGACGAAGTAGTCGACGGACCACTCGGCGACCTTCCAGACGAAGCGGATCAGCAACAGCAGCCAGGCCCACCAGACGACGACGAGCGCGCCGCCACCGCCCTGGTCGCCGAACCACTTGCTCAGCAGTCCGGCGAGGATCAGGCCGCCGAAGACCTCGGCGACAGCGCGAAGCAGCACGGCCGGGTGACGCCGCACCATGATGACCTGGTGTTCGTGGGGGAGCAGATAGCGGTTGACCGACGAGGGAGCGGAGTCCCCGTGGGTCACGAGCCTCATGACAGATGTGAGACGAATTGGGCCAGAGAATCGGCCGCCGTGTAAACCGTGTCCATGGCACCCCTCACAGCGTTGGCCGCGTCACCTGGTCGTGTGAACAGGAAAAACGCCACAAATCCGACAGCGCCGTACGTTAGAACCTTTTTGACCTGCACCTTGGCCTCCTGCTACCGCTCACCCACTGCACCCGCCATATACATTACCCAGGGCCATGCCGAGGTAAAGCGCATCGGCCGATTCGGTCTCGTGCGCGTCGCGAGGATCCTGTCCGAGGCCCTCGCGGGGCACTTCCGGCCGGCGCGCCCGCCGTCGTCCGCCGCCCGCGTCACCCGCGCTCGCTCGCGACCAGCGCGAGGACCTCGAGGTGCTTGCGGGCGATCCGCTCGACCAGTGCCGGATGGGCGTGGCCGACCACCTCCAGCGCTCCGTAGTGGGCCGCCTCCACGCAGCGGGTCACCGTGGTCGCCGGATGGATCTCCGAGAACTCGTCCCTGAGCGCGGCGCTGAACTCCGCGTACGGGTCCGGCTCGGTGTCCGGGATGATTCGCTCGCTCATGGTTCTCCCTGGTGTGCGCCCGCGGCCTCGGCGGACCGGGGACACAGAAGAGATGTCTTCGCCACGCTTAGTACCCGGAGAACCGCATCGTGTAACGGTCGGTGAGTAGAAGAACCATCCTTCAAGGGAAAAGGATGGTGCTGGAAATCCCGGGGCCGGGCCCGCGGGCCGTCGTACGGGAGAGACCGGGAGCGTCTCAGACGACGCCGTAGAGGCGGTCTCCCGCGTCGCCCAGGCCGGGGACGATGTAGCCGTTCTCGTTCAGCCGCTCGTCCAGGGCCGCGGTCACCAGGCGGATCGGCCTGCCGGTGCCGGCGAAGGCCTCGTCGAGGTGGGCGATCCCCTCGGGCGCGGCCAGCAGGCACAGCGCGGTCACGTCGTCGGCGCCCCGGTCGAAGAGGAACTTGATCGCGGCCGCGAGGGTGCCGCCGGTGGCCAGCATCGGGTCGACCACGTAGACCTGGCGGCCCGAGAGGTCCTCGGGCAGGCGGGTGGCGTAGGTCTCCGCCTCCAGCGTGGACTCGTTGCGGATCATCCCGAGGAAACCCACCTCGGCCGTCGGCAGCAGCCGGGTCATGCCCTCCAGCATCCCCAGCCCCGCGCGCAGGATCGGGACCACCAGCGGGTACGGGTGCGCCAGCCGCACGCCCTCGGCGGGGGCCACGGGGGTCTCCACCGACCACTCGGTGACGCGGACCTGCCTGGTCGCCTCGTAGGCCAGCAGGGTCACCAGCTCGTCGGCGAGCCGCCGGAACGTGGGGGAGTCGGTGTTCACATCCCGCAGCGCGGTCAGCTTGTGGGCAACCAGGGGATGGTCGACGACCAGGGTTTCCATGGTGGTCAAAGGTATCCTGGGCCGGCGGACGGCGATGAGCCGGGGGGATGACGGGCCACACCCGCCGGACATCGTCCGGTCGCTCGGATTTGATCACAATTTGGTCGGAGAGGCCCACGTCGGTGCTTCGCTTCTGAAAGCATTGACCTCCGTAGAGAAAGCATTCGGTGGGGATGGCCATGTCAGACGAAGACTCGCTGGACTTTGCCATCGTGATCTACCGCGAGGACGACCGCTGGGAGGCGGAGATGCTCCCGGTGTCGCTCACCTCCGACCTCGAGGGCCTCATCCACGCCCTGCGCCAGCAGCCGAGCATGAACGGCACGATTGGCCTGGTCGCCGTTGGGGATGAGTTCTTCGTGGCGCTACGGGTGTTCGGTGAGAGGGTCGAGGTCTTCCTCTCCGACATCGCCGCGTCCTGGGACTTCCCGCTCGCGCAGCAGGCGCTGGAATACCTGGACGTGCCGGTTCCGGACGAGGACGAACTCGACGCGATCCTCCAGGACGAGGAGACGGCGCTCCCCGCGGGCGACCTGTCGATCTTCGCGGACCTGGGTCTCGACGAGATGGAGCTCGGCATCCTGTCAGGGGATATCGACCTCCTCCCCGAGGACGTCCTGTCAAGCATCGCCGCGCGGCTGGGGTTCTCCGAGCCGTTCGAACGCGCCATCGACTCTGTGTTCGGCTGACCTCGGGAGATCGGCCATGCCCTCCAGACCATCCAACAGTGTGTTCTCCGCCGCCTTCGTCCGTACGACGGACGGTTGGAACGGTGCGGAGGTCGATCTCAGCGAGGCGGAGATCGCCGACGACCTCGGCGACGCCGTCCAGGAGCATCTGGGGCTCACCGGTGACGAGCTGGCCCTGTTGTGCGTGGAGGTGGAGGACGAGTGGTTCGCGATCGTCCGCTACCAGGGCGATCTGGAACCGCGCACGTTCCTGTCCGACGCCCACGCGGGTCTCTCCGACGACCTGGGCGAGCTCTTCACCGAGCTCGCCGGGGTGGCGGTCGACAAGGACACCCCCGACCTGGGCGTACGGCCGGCGGGCGACTTCGAGCTGCTGGACGACCTCGGGCTGAGTTCCGAGGAGCTCGTCGAGCTCAGCATGGAGGAGGGCGCGCTCCCCGCGGACACGCTCTCGGTGATCGCCGAGCGGCTGGCCTTCGCCGACGAGCTCGACCGGCTGCGCTGACGGGGACGCCGTGACCAGCCCGACGCGGGCGGACGCGCTGACCGGCCCGGTTCCGGTGGTCTTGCCGACCGGTTCGGCGCCGTTGGGCTTGTCGATCGGCCCGGCGTCGGCGGGCGATGCGGTGCCGGTGGGTGTGCGGTGAGCGGTCCGGTTCCGGTGGGTTATGTCCGGGAGATGCGGCTCGCCCTCGCGCAGGCCGCCGAGGCCGGAGCCCGGGGGGACGTGCCCGTCGGCGCGGTCGTCCTCGGTCCCGACGGTTCCGTGCTGGCACGGGCGGGGAACGACAGGGAGGTCTCGGCCGACCCCACCGCGCACGCCGAGATGCTCGCCCTGCGGCAGGCCGCGAGATCGCGCGGCCAGTGGCGGCTGAGCGGCTGCACGCTGGTGGTCACCCTGGAACCCTGCACCATGTGCGCGGGGGCCGCCGTGCTCGCCCGGGTCGACCGCGTCGTCTACGGCGCCGAGGATCCCAAGGGCGGCGCCGCGGGGTCGCTCTGGGACGTGCTCAGGGACCGCCGCCTCAACCACCGGCCCGAGGTCCTCGGGGGCGTCCTGGCCGACGAGTGCGCGGCGGTTCTCACCGAGTTCTTCACCGCTCGACGGATGCGCGAGCAATAGCGGTTATCCGGTAAGCTGCTCCGCGGTGGAGTCGCCTAGTGGCCGAGGGCGCACGCCTCGAAAGCGTGTGATGGGGCAACCTATCCGTGGGTTCAAATCCCACCTCCACCGCCACGGGAAGAGCCCCCGATCCGCACGCGCGGGTCGGGGGCTCTTCGCTTGTCACCGAGACGATCCGTGGGCGGAGGGGCTCACTCCCCGGAGGGCAGGTCCAGGACCCGCGCGTGCAGGACCGAGCGCTGGTGCAGGGCCGAGCGCAGCGCCCGGTGCAGGCCGTCCTCCAGATAGAGGTCGCCGCGCCACTGGACCACGTGCGGGAACAGGTCGCCGTAGAAGGTGGAGTCCTTGGCGAGCAGGGAGTGCAGGTCGAGCACCGCTTTCGTGGTGATCAGGGTGTCGAGCCGGACCTGTCGCGGCGGTATCTGGGCCCACTCGCGATGCGAGAGACCGTGTTCTGGATAGGGCCGTTCGTCGCCGACCAACTTGAAGATCACGGTATGTAGTTTAGGAGAGAATCCCGTCTCTTGCCTGGCGGGATTCTCTCCTCCCAGCTCAGAGCCTGTTTTCAGATGCTCCCGGCGAAGGTGTCGCACTTGCCGGGGTCACCGCTCTGGTAACCGGTGGTGAACCACTTGACACGCTGCGCCGACGTCCCGTGGGTGAACCCCTCGGGGTTGACCCGGCCCTGGGTCCGCTCCTGGATGCTGTCGTCACCCACAGCGGAGGCCGCGCTGAGCGCCTCCTCGATGTCCGTCTTCGTGAACGGCTTCTCGAACAGGCCGGTCTCGTACGCGTTCTTGGCCCAGGCGCCCGAGAAGCAGTCGGCCTGCAGCTCCAGGCGGACAGAGCCGCTCTCCGGGCCGCTCTCCGGGCCCTCCTGGGCTCTGGCGTTGGTGCCGAGCAGGTTCTGGACGTGGTGGCCGTACTCGTGGCCGATCACGTAGGCCTGGGCGAAGGGGCCGCCCTTGGCGCCGAACTTGCTCTCCAGCTCCTTGAAGAAGCTGAGGTCCAGGTAGACCTGGCGGTCGGCCGGGCAGTAGAAGGGGCCGACGGAGGCGTCGGCGGCGCCGCAGGCGGTGTTGACCTGGCCGGAGAACATGACGGTCTTGGCCGGTTCGTACCCCTGGACCGCCTTCGGCCAGTAGTCCTGGATGCTGTTGACCACCCCGACCACCCGGCACTCCTCGTTCTGGTCGGCGTCCTGCCCGGTTTTGCACTGGGCGGTGAGGTCGGAGCTCGGCCCCACCGGGGCGGGCTGGGAGGAGCCGCCGGTGATGTCCCCCGGGTTGATCCCGAATATCAGGGCCACGATGAGCGCGATGATCCCCGCCGCGCCGCCGCCGATCGCGATACCGCCACCGGGGATCCTTCCCCCGCCGCCGCCGCGACTCTCGACCTGCGAGCTGTCCAGCTGGGCGTCATCCTTGAAATCCATCGCCGACGTCCCTTCGATCCGCTTGGGACCCTCCGACTGCCCAGGGGAGGGCCGACCATGCCGACGGGGCCGGACACCCCCTCGGGGAAGGCACCGTGGCTCGGGTGATCACTCGGGTGATCAGGTGACCGGGGCGGGGCGCCCTCGGGTCCTGCCGCGTCCACCGGGCGGGGCGGACTTCTCCCTTCGCTGTTGTGGACATTCCCCCCAAAAATCCGTCTACGCGACTGAACGGCTGGTCAGGGCAGGTGAGGCGGCCGGAACCCGGCCCTGACCGGCGATCCGGGGGCCGTACCGGTTTCGGCACTTTCTCGGCACGAGGGTTCGCCTATTTTCTGCTCTCGCGCACGGTACGGGGTCTCCCGGGCCGTGCACCGATCACACGGCGGCGCGGGTCCGCCCGCGACGGCCCGGCCCGTTGCCTCTCCGGAAGAGAAGATGAAGACGTCCCAGCTGCGCGTACCGCCCGCCGTCCCGCCGGAACCCCTCCCGCGGGGGTCCACGCCACCGGAGACCTCGCGGGAGCACCGCCTCGACCTGCTCGTGCGCGAGCACGAGAAGGCGCTACTGGCCTACACGGAGAAACTGCTGCACGACCGCCACCTGGCCGAGGACATCGTGCAGGAGACGCTGATCCGCGCCTGGCACCACGCGGAGCGCCTGCACGACTCGCAGGGGTCGGTACGCGGCTGGCTGCTCACGGTCGCCAGGAACCTGGTGATCGACCGGTCCCGGAGCGGGTTCCACCGCTACGAGGTGATCGGCACCGAGACCCTGGAGGTGCTGCAGCGCGACCACGCGGACACGGTGGCGGCCGCGGTGACGGTCACCGGGATGCTCGACTCGCTCTCCGCGGAGCACCGCGAGGTGCTCGTCCACACCTACCTGCGGGGACGCACCGTGAGCGAGGCGGCCAAGGTCCTCGGCATACCGATCGGCACGGTGAAGTCCCGGCAGTACTACGCGCTGAACCACCTGCGGGCGCACGAGCGGTACGAGAGCCCTAGGGCGGCCTGAGGGCGGAGCGGCCGGCCCGCCGCGTTCCACGTGATCAGGCCGGGGCCGTCGTCGCCGGCCGTGGCCGTGTCGGGACCGTCACCGCCAAACGTGATCAAGCCGGGGTCGTCGTCGCCAGCCGTGATCACGTCGGGGTCGCCGCTGCCGGCCGTGACTATGTCGGGACCGTCACCGCCAGGCGCGATCACGCCGGAGCCGTCACCGTCAGCCGCAGGAGGGGGATCTCCACCGAGCCGTCCGGGGCCGCCCGCCAGCGCCAGTGGGCGCCGTCGGCGTCCCCGCACACCAGGGCGGTCCAGCCGAGCCCTCCGGGGCCGCTCAGCGCGGCCAGGTCGGCGCTCTCCCGCGCCGCGGGTGTGCCGGGGACGACCAGCAGCCCCTCCAGCGGGCGGGGGCGAGCCGTCGCCCGCAGCGTGCCGGTCCCGCGCGCGGCGACCGGGACGCCCGCGGTACGCCGTCCGGAGGGCTCGACCCTCGGCATGGTGGGGGGAAGGGCGACGGCCGGGCCGTCGGCCACCTGGATCACGGCCACCGGCACCGACGGCCTGTCGCGGGCCACCCCGGCGAGCAGCCCCTGCACGACGTCGCGGGCCACCCCGCGGTCACCGGTGACGCTCAGCGCCCCGTCCAGCCGTCCGAGGTCCACGAAGACCTTCCCGCCCCGCTCGTCCACGCCCACCGCGACCAGGCACGGCGCGGGGACGTCCGGGCGGCGGGGGGCGGCGGGGCGTGCGAAGGCGCCGGCCGGGCGCCACCAGCGCGCCTCGCCCAGATCCTGCCAGGGGGCGGGTGGGGCGCCGGTGGTCGCCACCCACGCGGTGACTCCCTCGCCGCCGACGGAGATCGCGTGTACGGCATGATCCCCGGGGACGATGAGAGGGCCGGTGAGAGGGCCGGTTAGTTCGGCCAGTGCCTCGTAGGCCACCCGAAGGGACTCCCCGTCCCCCGCGAAGGTCGTCGTGAGCGACCTCCTGAACCTGAGCCTGCGCGCCCGGCGAACCGGTTCCCCGAGGCGGTGGACCGCGCGCGCCACCGCGCCGAACGCGCGCCGCACCCGTCGCCTGGCCATGATCCCGGCGGTCAGCAGCGCGAGCAGCAGGGTGCCCAGCCCCGCGAGCGCGGCCGGGAGCGGGAGCACGATCGCGGCGGGGGCCTGGGGTGGGGGCTGGACCTCGGCCGGTGCCGTGTTCGCGGCGCTCCCGGATTGTCCCGTGCCTTCGGGCTGTCCCGTGTCGCCGTTCTGTTCTGTTTCGCCGTTCTGTCCTGTGCCTTCGGGCTGTCCGGTACCGCCGCCGGTTTCCTGGGCCAGCCGGACGTCGGGGCCGCGCGCGTCCTCGGGAAGTTTGAGGATCCAGCCCGCCCTGAGGTCGGTGGGGTCTCGCAGGGCGGATCCGTCGGCCTGGGTGCGCCCGCGGTTGAGCTCGAAGATCTCCCCGGCCCGGTTCGGGTCGCCCAGGGTGCGCGCGGCGGCGTTCGCCAGGGTGTCCGGCGTCCCGCCGTTCTGCTCGGCCGTCTTGACCACGTACACCTTGACGAGGTCGTTCGCCTTGACGAGGTCGTCGCTTCTCGCGACCGCCGTCCCGCCGAGACAGCCGAGGTACAGGGCGGAGCCCAGGGCCAGCAGCACGACGGTGGCCACCCGTCGCAGGGCCGCCCGCCCGGAGCCCTTACGGGGCCGGCGGGCCGCGCCGGAGCCGCCGATGCTCACCATGTGGTTCCACCCATCTTCTCGGCGCCCGCCGCGCTCTGGTCAGGCACCCGGGGGACCGGACGCCCCACCGCGCCTCACAGGGCACACGTGGCGGACGCGAAAAGGGTTCGACGCAATTTCGCATATGTCGGGTTTGAACCTTTTGTGGTGAAGGCTCCGTGTACGTCGGGCAGGCAGTCATCATCCGGGGGGGTCAGGTGCCGCGACGACACAGTTCAGGGTTCGACGTGCTCGGCATGTCGGAGGACCCCACCCCCGGAGATCCCGACGAGATCCGGCGCCTCGCGGACCGCTACCGGCAGGTCGGTGAGCAGGCCGAGACCGCCACCCGGATCCTGGGAAGCGGCGGCGCCGTGGAGCAGGGCTCGGGAAAGGCGATGGACGCGCTGCGCAAGCAGCTGAAGTCGCTGCCCGACAAGCTGAACAAGACGGCGCAGTCCTTCTCCCAGGCGGCCGGCGCGTACGAGACCTACGCCGGGCAGCTGCAGGAGGCGCAGTCGCAGGTGGACAGGGCGATGGACCAGGCCGGGCCCGTGGCGGGCGCGGCCGGCCAGACCGCTCCCACGTTCGCGCCGGACGCCACCGACCAGCAGCGGGAGGACGCGCGCCGGCAGCAGGACGGCATCGACGCCGCCCAGCAGACGATGTCGGCCGCCAGGCGCCTGGCCGAGGACGCCAGGAACCTCCGCGAGCAGGCGTCCCGGCGGGCGGGCCAGGAGCTCGACGACGCGGCGGCGAAGGCGATCCCCGAGCGCAACTTCTTCCAGAAGATCGCGGACTTCTTCGCGGACTTCCCGTTCGTCAAGATCCTCATCGACATCCTCGTCGCGGTGGTCGCCGTGTTCTTCCCGGTGGCCGGTTTTCTCTTCGGGGCCGCGCTGTTCGCCTTCCAGACCGCCCAACAGATCGTCACCGGCGATTTCAAGGCCGGTGACTTCGCGGCGGGGATCTTCGCCCTCGTTCCCGGCGGCGCCCTCCTCAAACTGGGCGGCAGGGCGACGGGAACCTTCGGCAAGGTCACCCCCGCGCTGGCCGGTGGGGCCTCGGCGCAGGAGGGCTTCGTCCGCGTGATCCCCGGGAGCATCACCAAGTTCGCGGACACGATCACCAACAGCAAGGCCTTCACGGTGATCTTCCAGAGCCCGGCCGGGAACCTGGCCGTGGGAGCGGTCGGCGACTTCGGCGTGCGGGTCGGCCAGGAGGCGATCGTCAAGAAGCTCAACGGCGAGGAGATCACCGCGGGCAACCTGCTGGCGGGCGCCGCCGCGGGAGCCGTGGTCGGGGCGGGCATCAAGGGAGCGCGGGCCGCCAAGGACGGTGAGTTCGCCGGGGGCGCCTTCACTCCCCCGCCCGCGAGCCCCGCGAGCCCCGCGAGCCCCGCGAGCCCCGCGAGCCCCGCGAGCCCCGCGGGCTCTGCGGGCTCTGCGGGTGCCACGGGGACCGCGGGTTCTGCCGGGGCCGCGGTCGGGGGTGCCGGGAAGGTCCAGCCTCCGGAGCCGCCTCCCAGCCTGCGTGACAAGGCCACCGAGCAGGGGCTCGGCCTGATCCAGGAAGGCGCCTCCAGCGGTGCCAAGGTCGGTGTCGCGGTCGCGGAGGGCCAGGATCCCAACGCCGCGATCCTCAACGAGGCGGGCAACTTCCTCCCGCTGGCGGTCGGCCCGGTGGGCAAGCGCGCCGCCTCGGAGGGCATCGACTCGATCATCCCGATCAAGGGCACCCCGCCACCGGCGCCCGCCGCCGTCAATCCAGCGGACGTGCCGTTGCCTTCGTCTCCGACGGGTGGGTCCAGGCCGACTTCTGTTGATGCGGCGGATGTTCCGTTGCCTTCGTCTCCGACGGGTGGGTCCAGGCCGACTTCTGTTGATGCGGCGGATGTTCCGTTGCCTCCGTCTCCGACGGGTGGGTCCAGGCCGGTTTCTGTCGATGCGGCGAACGTCCCGCTGCCCCCGTCGCCGACGAGTCCGACCCAGTCCCCGCAGTCCCCGCAGTCCTCCCAGTCCTCCCAGTCCTCCCAGTCCTCCTCTCAGCCTTCCCAGGGCGCCTCGGACTCCACCGAGCCGCAGGACATCCCCCTCCCGCCCTCGCCGACCACTCCCTGAACCCCGTCGGGCAGGCCAGGCAGGGCCCCACAGACCTCCACCGCCGGTGGACGGATGACGAAAACAATCGAAACAGGAGAAACAAATGCCCAACTTCGCCGTCAACTCCGACGAGACCGCCTCGACCTCCACGGCGCTCCTCAACGACTTCTCCCAGCTCCAGGACAAGCTCACCGAGGTACGCGGCAAGATCCAGAACCTGCTGGCCCAGGGGTACAGCACCCCGGCCGCCCAGCAGAAGTTCCAGCCCTTCTTCGACGAGTTCGCCCGGGGGTTCGACCAGGTGAACCAGTCGCTGCAGGGCATCGGCCAGTACGTCAAGGCCGTCGGCGACGCGTTCTCCCAGACCGACGAGCAGCTGGGTTCCAACCTGTCGTAACGGGACCGCCTGTCGTGGCGGGGACCGGCTCCGTGTCCCGGGCCGGGACACGGCCGTCCGCGCGTCGCCGTCGCGGCGCGCCACACCACTCACACACGAGGAATCGATTGCCGTGCGTTTGAACATCAGCGTCCGGGACCCGAGGGAGAACGGGGCCTCCACGGCCGTCGTCGTGGACACCGAACCCTCCGCGCGAGTGGGACGGCTGGCCGTGGAGCTGGCGCGGGCCGTCGACCTCGGACATCCCGAAGGCGATGGGGGCCCTTCGGGAACCGGGCCGGTCCTCTACATCGGCCCCGATCCGGCCGACCCCGAGGCCACCCTGTACGCCGCCGGCGTACGGGACGGCCTGGACCTCGGGCTCGGCGCCCCGGTACCCCGGGAGCCGGAGCCCGAGGGCCTGGTGGAGCTGAGGGTGGTCAGCGGTCCGGGGGCGGGAACGTCCTTCCGGCTGCCGCCCGGCGAGTACGAGATCGGCAGCGCGGCCACCTGCCGGGTCCCGCTGCCCCCCGGAGCCCCGGCGATCGCCGCCAGGGTGCGCGTCCGGGTCGACCGGACCGTACGGGTGACGGCGGCCGAGCACGTCCTGCTGGACGGCAGGGAACCGGCCGGCTCCGGCGACCGGGAAGACCGGGAAGACCAAGACGGCTCCGGCGACTGGGACGACTGGCTGGAGGGAAGCCAGCTCGCCGCCGGTGACACCCTGCTGGAACTCGCCCTGCCGACGACCGCGCGGGTCCCTCTCACCCCGGCGGCGGACGGGCTGGGCCTGGAGTTCAACCGGCCGCCGCGGTTCCGCGCCACCGGCGCCGCCGCCCGCTTCCGGCTGCCGTCCGCGCCGGTCAAGCCGGAGAAGAGGCCCATCCCGCTGCTGCCGATCCTGCTGGTCCCGGCGGGCGGCGCCCTGGTCTCCATCCTGGTCACCGGCAACTGGGTGTTCATCTTCCTCGCGCTGCTGTCGCCGATCGGCGCGCTGGCGACCCAGTTCGGCAGCCGCAAGCAGACGCAGATCAGCTACGAACAGAAGCTCCGCGAGTACGACGAGACCATGACGCGGGTGCGCGCCGACGTGGACGCCGCCGTACTGCGGGAGCAGCACGTGCTCCGGCTCTCCCACCCCGACCCGGCGTCCCTGCTCCAGATGGCCTCCCAGCCCTCGGAACGGCTGTGGGAACGCCGCTGGCAGGATCCCGACTTCCTCGAGGTGCGGGTGGGCACCGCCGATCTGCCCTCCTCGCTGACCGTGGAGGATCCCGCGCTGGACGAGCACCGCCGTACCACCGTGCCGTCGCTCACCCAGGTCCCCGTGCCGATCTCGCTGCGCGGCGCCGGGGTGACCGGCGTCGCGGGCCGGGACGCCGCCAGCCTGGCCGGATGGATGGCCGCCCAGGCCGCGGCCCTGCACAGCCCCGCCGACCTGCGGATCCTGGTGCTCGCCGGTCCCGGCGGCGAGGAGGGCTGGTCGTGGGTGCGCTGGCTGCCGCACTGCCGGCCGCAGGGCGAGGACGCCTACGCGCTGGTCGGCAGCACCGCCGACTCGATGGCCCGCCGGATCGGCGAGCTGGGCCAGCTGGTCGCCGCCCGGACGGCGGCGGGCCCCGGGGTGCCCAGGGGCGGTGCCGCGGGCTCGCCGGACATCCTGGTGGTGCTCGACGAGGCCCGCCGGGCGCGGTCGCTGCCGGGAGTCGTCGCGCTGCTGCGTGACGGACCCTCGGTGGGCGTCTACACGATCTGCCTGGACCTCGAGGAGCGGTTGCTGCCCGAGGAGTGCGCCGCGGTGGTGGCCACCGGCCCCGAGGGCGTCCTGGTGCGCACCGGCCCGGGAGCGCCGCCGGAGAACGTACGCGTCGACTCTCCCGACCTCGGCTGGTACGAGCACCTGTCCAGGGCGCTCGCGCCGCTGCGGGGTGTCGGGGACGGCGACGAGAGCGCGCTCCCCGGCTCGGTGCGGCTGCTGGACCTGCTGGGGATCGAGCCGCCGACCACCGGCGCCGTCGTCGCGGGCTGGGCGCTGGGCGGTCGCAGCACCCGGGCGATCCTGGGGACCGGCTACGACGGCGACTTCTCGGTGGACCTGGTCCGGGACGGGCCGCACGCGCTGGTGGCCGGGACGACCGGTTCCGGCAAGTCGGAACTGCTGCAGACCCTGGTCGCCACGCTCGCCGTGGTGAACCGGCCCGACGAGATGACGTTCGTCCTGGTCGACTACAAGGGCGGCAGCGCCTTCGCCGAGTGCGCCGACCTGCCGCACACCGTCGGCCTGGTCACCGACCTGGACACCCACCTGGTGGAGCGCGCCCTGGTCTCCCTGGGGGCGGAGCTGCGCCGCCGCGAGCATTTGCTGGCGGCCGCGGGCGCGAAGGACATCGAGGACTACCTGGACAAGCGGGCGCGGGGCGGCGACGTGCTGGGCCCGCTGCCCCGGCTGCTGCTGGTGATCGACGAGTTCGCGTCCATGGCCCGCGAGCTGCCGGACTTCATCTCCGGCCTGGTCAACATCGCCCAGCGGGGCCGGTCGCTCGGCATCCACCTGGTCCTGGCGACCCAGCGGCCCAGCGGCGCGGTGACGGCGGACATCCGCGCCAACACCAACCTGCGGATCGCGCTGCGCACCACCGACGCGGGCGAGAGCCGCGACATCATCGACGCGCCCGACTCCGGCGACATCTCCCCCGGCACTCCGGGGCGGGCGTACGCGAGGCTGGGACCGGCGGCGCTGCTGCCCTTCCAGGCGGGCCGGGTGGGTGGCCGGCGGCCGTCCGGGCTGGTCGCCGCGCAGGTGGAGGCGCCGGTGCGGGTCCACGAGATCAGCTGGCGCGAGCTGGGCGGGCCGGTGCCGCGCGGTGCCGGGGGCGCCGGTGGCGCGAGCGCCGAGGAGGCCGTCACCGACCTCGCGGTCCTGGCCGGGGTCGTCGCGGAGGCCGCCCTGGTGGCCGGCGTACCCCGGCAGCCCAGCCCGTGGCTGCCGCCGCTGCCCGAGGTGCTGCGCTGGACCGAGCCGGCCGGGCCCGAACCCTCGGGGGAACGGGACCCGGCACTGCCCGCGGTGGAGTACGGCCTGGTCGACCTGCCCGCCGAACAGGCGCGCGGCGCGCTCGTCCTCGACCTCGACCGGTCGGGGCACCTGCACGTCATCGGCTCACCGCGCAGCGGGCGCTCCCAGACCCTGCGGACCCTGGCCGCCGCCCTCGGCCGGGCCCACGGCGTGGAGGACGTCCACCTGTACGGCATCGACTGCGGCAACGGGTCCCTCAACGCGCTGGCCGCGCTCCCGCACTGCGGCGCGATCGTCGACCGCAACCAGACGGAGCGGCTCGACCGGCTGCTGGACCGCCTCACCGCCGAGCTGAGCGCCCGCCAGTCGCTGCTCGGCGCGCGCGGCACCGCCGACCTGGCCGAGTTCCGCAGGATGGCCCCGGCCGGCGAGCGGCCGCCGCACATCGTGGTCATGGTCGACCGGTTCGAGGTCTTCGAGCGGGAGTTCGTCTCCTTCGACAACGGCAGCTACCTGGAGCGGCTGATGCGGCTGCTGCGGGACGGCGCGGGGGTGGGCATCCACCTGGTGCTGGCCGGTGACCGCGTCCTGGGGTCGGCCCGGTTCGCGGGCACCACCGAGGACAAGATCGTGCTGCGGCTCAACGACCGTACCGACTACTCGGCGGTCGGCCTCACGCAGAAGTCGGCGCCGTCGGACCCGCCTCCCGGACGGGGGATCAGGACGCAGGACACCGGCGAGGTGCAGATCGCGGTCCTCGGCCCGGATCTCTCCGGCACCGCGCAGGCGTCCGTCCTCGCCGCGCTGGGCGAGGAGCTGGCGGTCCGCGAGGCCGACGTCCCGCGGTCGCGCCGGCCGATACGCCTGGACGTGCTCCCCGACCAGGTCTCCTACCCGGCCGCGTCCGCGCTGCGGGCGAACCCCGGGCCGATGCGCCCGCTGGCCGGTGTCGGGGGCGACACCCTGGCCGGGCTGGGGCCCGACCTGGCGGACGTGCCGACGTTCGTGGTCGCGGGGCCGCCCCGTACGGGCCGCAGCACGGCGCTCGTCACGATGGCCCGCTCCCTGCTGGAACAGGGGACGGGGCTGATCGTGCTCGCGCCGCGACGGTCGCCGCTGCGCGAGCTGGAGGGCCTGCCGGGGGTGGCGGCCGTCCTCACCGACCCCGAGGTGTCCGCCGCCGCCTTCCGCGCGGTGCTCGGCGACGTGCCCCAGGAGAACGCGGTGATCATGGTGGACGACGCGGAGCTGTTCATGCAGTCGGAGATCGACGCCGACCTCGCGCTCCTGGCCCGCGGCGGCGCCGGGAACGGGTGGGGGCTGGTCCTGGCGGGCAACGCCGAGGCGCTCTCCTACGGCCTCGCCGGCTGGGTCGGGCAGGTCAAGCGCAACCGCTCCGGGATGCTCCTGTCCCCGCAGAGCCTGAGCGACGGCGAGGTGATCGGCGTCAAGATCTCCCGTGGCCTGGTCGGCCGGGCTCCCCAGCCCGGCCGGGGCCTGCTGCACCTGGGCGACGGGGCCCTGGTCACCGTGCAGGTGCCGGACACGGCGGTCACCGGCTGAACGCGCCGGACGGGGGACGGGACCGCCCCGGCCTCCGTCCGGCCTCGGGCTCACGTACTCGCGGGCCGGGTTCCCGTACGCGGGGAGGCCGGGTCGTACGCGCGGAGACCGGGGGAGTCAGGCGCTCGCGGGCGTCTCGGCGGGCAGGAACCGGAAGGTGCCGCTGATCGCGTCGAACAGCTCGTAGACCTCTCCGGCGAGCGGGAGGTTGGGGCTCGCGCAGGTGACGATCAGGTAGTCGCGCGCCGACCCGGGGATGGGGACCACGGTGTGCATGGTCAGCATCCGGATCGAGATGTCGGCGGTGAGCGGGGCCTCCTCGGTGCCGGTGATCCTGGCCACCTGCCCGATGTCCGGAAGCGTCACCGAGGAGACGGTACGGTTCGCGGGCTCCCCGCCGCCTCCTCTCGCGTGGCTTCCCGGCCCGCTCACGGCGGGCGGGGACAGCTGGGCCGCGAGCACCGGGAGCGTCAGCTCGCGGCCGGGCGGCACGGTGACGGCGAAGACCATCGCGTAGCCGAGGAAGAGGCCGTCGTCGAACATGACGGCCGTACCGGCGGCGAACAGGGCGCCGCGCCGGCGGGCGGCCCTGCTGATCTCGCGGGCCTGCCGGAACAGGTCGTTGACCGCGATCTGCTCGCGAGGGCTGCCGGCGAGGGCCAGGGCGGCGGCGCGGGTCTCGGCGAGCACGCTCCCGGACAGGTCGAGGTCGGTCCAGGAGTCCGGGACGTCCAGCACGAAGCGGTCGACGGTCGTCATCAGCCACCCTCCAGGTGGGCCACGGCCTTGTCGTCGGTGTCCTTGAACGTCTCCAGGATCTGGTCGACGGCCTTCTTGATGGCCTCGCACTGCCGGTGCAGCTGCTTGCGGCCGTCGTTCCAGCGGCTCTCGAAGTGCTCACCCTGGTCGACCAGCGGGTATCCCACCGCCCGGTCGATGTCGATCCCGGACCTGTCGGTGTCGATGTGGTCGAGGACGAACCCGAGCGATCTCGACACCTCCTCCAGTTCCGATCCCGGAACTTTGATGTCGGCCATCGTGGCTCCCCTCGTACGGTCGTGAGCGTGTTCTGAGCGCGGATTTGAGTGCGGCCGTGTGCGCGGCTTGAGCGCGGTCGTGAGCGTGGCCTCCATGCGGAACACGAAAAATGACGCAATCGGGTTCATAAAAGGTCATACCTTCTTGAACCGAACGGGCCGCTCGTCGCGTGTTCCGCAGGTGACACTCGAAAGCAACAGCAGCACCGCGCGCGGGCCGTACACCCGCGCGCTGGTCGTGACCGCCCTTCTCTGCGGCCTGGCAGGCGCCTCCGGCTGCGGCAAGGTCATCACGATCGGGGACGCCGCGCCGGCCGCCGGGTCGCCGGCGGCCTCGGCGCCCGCCACCCCCCAGGCCCAGGCCCCCTCGACCCCTTCGAGCCCCTCCGCCCCGGCGGCCGGTGACACCGCGCCGCCGTCCAGTGGCGCGGCGCCGCAGCTGGTCGACGGTTCGGCCGCGGACAACGGCCTGACCGGCGACGGCGGGACGGTGAGGGGGGCGGCGGTCCAGGAGCGGCCACCGGTCTGGGTGGAGCTCTCCGCCGTCTCCTCCCCCGCGCTGGGCGCCCACGTGGTCGACGTCAACCGGTCGACGCTCTATCGGTTCGACAAGGACACGGCGGACCCCTCACGATCGAACTGCGAGGGTGACTGCGCCGTCACCTGGCCCCCGGTGACCGTCCAGGAGGGCGGCCGCGTCTACGTGGCCGGCGTCGATCCGTCGCACGTCGGGGCGATCCGCAGGAGCGACGGAGGGGTGCAGCTGGTCATCGGAGGGTGGCCCGTCTACCGTTTCTCCGGTGACGAGAAGCCCGGCGACGCGAACGGCCAGGCCGTCGGCGGCACGTGGTTCGCGGTGACCCCCCATGGCGACAAGGCGATGTCCCGGTAGCGTCTCGCTTCCTTAAAAAATATGGACAAATACCCCATAATGGGCATGGCTGGAGGAATGGCCGCGCTCCGGACCTCTCTGTGAGCGGGCGCTGACAGGGGGAAACCGATGCCGGGGGGCCGGGATGACGTCACAGAACCCATGCGTGGACCCGTGTGGTTCACGGTCCTGGGGCCCGTGCACGGCTGGCGGGAGGGCGAGGAGCTGGACCTGGGACCGCCCCGGCAGCGGGCGCTGCTGGCAGTGCTGCTCGCCTTCGCCGGATGTCCCGCAGGCCTGGCCGAGATCGTCGACATCCTGTGGGGCGAGGACCCGCCGGACAGCGCGGTCAACGTGGTCCAGCGGCACATCGGCGCGTTGCGGCGGCTGCTCGAACCGGATCTGCCGCGCAGGGCTGTGGGGCGGTGGCTGACCCGCAGCGGCGGAGGCTACCGGCTGGACGTCGACGCCGGCACGCTCGACCTCCTGCGGTTCCGCCACCTCGTCGACCGGGCCAGGGAGGCGGGCCCTGACGGGCCTCGGGCCGGACAGCTGTTCGTCGAGGCCCTGGAGCTGTGGCGAAGACCGGCCGCCGAGGGGATCGCGGCCGGCGTACGGGCCCATCCGGTTTTCGTGGCGCTGGACCAGGAGTATCTCGCCGTGCTGAAGGAGGCGGCCGACACGGTGCTGCGCGACGGCCCGGTGACCCCGCTGGTGCCGATGCTCCAGCAGGCCGCGGCGCTCAACCCGTTCGACGAGCCGCTGCACGCCCGGCTGGTGCTCGCCCTGGCGGCCACCGGCCACCGGGCCGAGGCGCTGGGCACCTACCGGGCGACGTACGCGCGGCTGGCCGAGAAACTGGGCATCAGCCCCGGCCCAGAGCTGAGCTCCGCGCACGAGCGGGTGCTCAGCCAGACGGCGCCCGAGGAGCCCAAGACGCCTTCGGCCGACTCAGTCACCCTGTCCGCGCCGGTCACCCCGGTCACCCCGGCCACTCCGGTCGCCGAGGCCACCCCGTCCGCGTCGGTCACCCCGGCCACTCCGGTCGCCGAGGCCACCCCGTCCGCGTCGGTCACCCCGGTCACCCCGGCCGGCGCGGCTGCCCCGGCCGCCGCAGCCGCTTCGGCCGCCCCGGTCTCCCCGTCCGCGCCGGTCGCCGTGGGCCCGCCGCGACCGGCCCAGCTCCCCGCCGACCTGCCCGTCTTCGCCGGCCGGAGGGAGGAGCTCGCGCGGGTGTCCGACCTGCTCCTGGGGGGGCCGCGGTTCGCGAAGTCCGTGGCGATCATCGCGATCGAGGGGATGGCCGGGATCGGCAAGACCACCCTCGCGGTGCACTGGGCCCAACGGGTCGCCCACCTGTTCCCCGACGGCCAGCTGTACGTCAACCTGCGGGGTTTCGACGCCGGAGGGACGGTTCTGGACCCGACGGAGGCGATCCGCGGGTTCCTGACCGCGCTGGGCGTCCCGTCGCGGGACGTCCC
This sequence comes from Streptosporangium sp. NPDC002721, assembly GCF_042888905.1. Lineage (NCBI taxonomy): Bacteria > Bacillati > Actinomycetota > Actinomycetes > Streptosporangiales > Streptosporangiaceae > Streptosporangium > Streptosporangium sp. NPDC002721. Next base: position 183,011 of record NZ_JBIAQI010000003.1, on the reverse strand, counting down.
CGCCCGCCTGGACGACCAGACCGCGCTGTACCGCAGCCTGCTGGCCGACCGCAGGATGCTGGTCCTGCTGGACAACGCCTGCGGCACCGAGCAGGTGCGGCCCCTGCTCCCCGGCGCGCCCGGCTGCCTGGTCATCGTCACCGGCCGCCACCACCTCTCCGGCCTGGTGGCCGCGGAGGGCGCCCGCTCGCTCATCCTCGGGCTGCTCTCCGACGCCGAGGCCCGGGAGTTCCTCGCGCTGCGGCTCGGCGCGGAGCGGGTGGAGCTCGACCCCGCCGCCGTACAGGAGATCACCGACCTGTGCGCCAGGCTGCCCCTCGCGCTGTCGGTCGCCGCCGCGCGGGCGGCGAGCCGGCCGGCCTTCCCGCTCTCCGTCATCGCCGCCGAACTGCGGGCGGTCCACGGCAGCCTCGACGCCTTCAACTGCGGTGACGGCCCCCACGTCGGGGCGGTCTTCTCCTGGTCGTACCGGGCGCTCACCCCGCCCGCCGCCCGGTTGTTCCGCCTCGTCGCCCTGCATCCGGGACCCGGTCTCAGCGCTCCCGCCGCCGCGGCGCTCGGGGCCGTCCCCGTCCACCAGGCGCGCGTGCTGCTCGACGAGCTGACCGGCGCCCACCTCCTCGTCGAGCACGCTCCCGGCCGCTACGGCTGTCACGACCTGCTCCGCTCCTACGCCGCCGAGCGCAGCCGGGACCAGGAGACCGAGAGCCAGCGTCAGGCGGCGGTCCGCCGCCTGCTGGACCACTACCTGCACACCGCCCACCGCGCGGCCCTGCTGTTCTCCCCGCACCGCAACCCGATCCCCCTGACGCCCCCGGCGCCGGGGGTCTTTCCCGAGGAACTCGCCGACCGCGAGCAGGCGGGAGCCTGGTTCACCGCCGAACACGCCACGCTGCTGGCCGTCCTCGGATCGGTCGCGGAAACCGAGTTCCGCTCCTACGCCTGGCGGCTGGCCTGGACCATGGAGCACTTCATGGACCGGCACGGCCACTGGCACGACCTGGTGACCTCGCAGCGCATCGCGCTCAAGACCGCGCGGAGGCTCGGCGACCCCATCGGGACGGCCCACGCGCACCGGGGGCTCGCCCGCGCCGAGGCCGACCTGGGCCGCCACGACGAGGCGCGGCTCCACCTCGAACGGGCGCTGGCGCTGTTCGCCGACGCCGGGGACGGTGACGACCAGGCGCACACACACCGCCAGCTCGGCTGGGTCTTGGAACAGCAGGCCAGGTACGGCGGCGCGCTCGTCCACGCCCGGCGGGCCCTCATCCTGTTCCAGAAGTCGGGCAGGCGGGCCGGGCAGGCCGCGGCGCTCAACGCGGTCGGCTGGTACCACGCCCTGCTCGGTCACCACGAGCAGGCCCTCGGCCACTGCAGGCAGGCCCTCGTCCTCCTGGAGGAGCTTGAGGACCACTACGGCCAGGCCGACACCTGGGACAGCCTGGGGTACGCCCACCACCACCTCGGCCACTACGAGCAGGCCATCTCCGACTACCGGCGGGCCCTGGAGCTGTACCGGCGGCTGGGCGTCCGCTACGGCGAGGCCGACACGCTCACCCGGCTCGGCGCGACCTACCTCGCGGACGGCCGGCACCGGGAGGCCCGCGCCGTCCTGGAACAGGCGCTGGAGATCTTCGACGACCTCGGCCACTCCGACGCCGAGCGGGTCCGCGCCAGGCTGCGCGACCTCGACGGCTCTTCTGGCGGCTCTCTCGGCGCCCTTTCCGAAGGTTCTTCCGAAGGTCTTTCCGACGGCTCTCCCGGACGGAGCCGGAGGTGACAGGGCCGGAACGCCAGAGGGGCCGGACCGCGTGTGCGGTCCGGCCCCTCTCAGGTGGCGGAGGATAGGAGATTCGAACTCCTGAGGGGTTGCCCCCAACACGCTTTCCAAGCGTGCGCCCTAGGCCAACTAGGCGAATCCTCCGTGGAGAAGCTTACCCAACTTTCTGAGCGCCACGGACCACTAATTTCCGACACCGACCACTCTGATCTTTTCGGATACCGACCACTCGGATCTGAGGCTAGACTGAGGGCCGACCCCTCGCGCGGCGTCATCCTGTGAACCTCCCCAGGGCCGGAAGGCAGCAAGGATAAGCGGGCTCTGGCGGGTGTGCGAGGGGTCTCTTCGTTGAGACCCCTCGCAGGTGGGATCGCCGCATGAGTCTTGCGCTGTACCGCAAGTACCGGCCCGGGACCTTCGCCGAGGTCAAGGGTCAGGAGCACGTCACCGACCCGCTGCGCCAGGCGCTGCGCAGCGGGCGCATCAACCACGCGTACCTGTTCAGCGGGCCCAGGGGATGCGGAAAGACGTCAAGCGCGCGCATCCTGGCACGCTCCCTCAACTGTGAGAAGGGCCCGACCCCCGACCCGTGCGGGGAGTGCGAGTCCTGCGTGGCGCTGGCGCCCACCGGCCCCGGCCACCTCGACGTCATCGAGATCGACGCCGCCTCGCACGGTGGCGTGGACGACGCCCGCGACCTGCGCGAGCGGGCCTTCTTCGCGCCTGTGTCGTCGCGCTTCAAGATCTACATCATCGACGAGGCGCACATGGTGACCCGCGAGGGTTTCAACGCGCTGCTCAAGCTCGTCGAGGAGCCTCCCCCGCACCTGAAGTTCGTCTTCGCGACCACCGAGCCGGAGAAGGTCATCGGGACGATCAAGTCCCGGACCCACCACTACCCGTTCCGGCTGATCCCCCCGGCCGCGCTGCGCGCGCTGATGGAGGAGATCCTCACCTCGGAGAAGGTCCCGTTCGAGCCCGCCGCGCTCCCGCTGGTGGTCCGGGCGGGCGCGGGTTCGGCCCGCGACTCGCTGTCGATCCTCGACCAGCTGTTCGCCGGTTCCGACGAGGCGGGCATCACGTACGCCCGCGCGGTCTCCCTCCTCGGCTACACCGACGGAGACCTGCTCGACGACGTGGTCGCGGCCTTCGCCGGTCGTGACGGCGCCCTGGTGTTCCAGGTCGTGAACCGGGTGATCGAGGGAGGCCACGACCCCCGGCGGTTCGCGATGGACCTGCTGGAGCGTTTCCGCGACCTGGTGATCCTGGCCAACGTGCCCGAGGCGGCCACCAGCGGGCTGCTCGACCGGCCCGGCGACGAGTTGGAGCGGCTCCAGGTCCAGGCGGCCTCGATGGGCCCGGCCGAGCTGACCCGCGCGGCGGAGATCCTCAACGCGGGCCTGATCGAGATGCGCGGGGCGGCCTCGCCCCGGCTGCTGCTCGAACTGATGTGCGCCAGGATTCTCCTTCCCGGCGCCGCTCAGGGAGAGGCGGCGCTGCTCGCCCGCCTGGAGCGGCTGGAGCAGGGGGGAGTCGTCGCGGCTCCCGCACCCGTGGCCCTCTCGCAACAGGCCCCCGCACACCAGGCTTCCGCGGCCCCCGTACACCAGGCCCCCGCCCCCGCGCCGGTGGCCCACGCGGCGCCCCCGCCGCAGGCGCCCGCGGAGCCCACCGCCCCCGCCGAGCGGTCCGGTGGTCAGGGCGACGACTGGCCGGTGGCGGTCAGGCCCGGCGCGCCGGCCCAGGGACAGCAGGAATCGCAGGGACGGGGAGAGCGGGCACCGGCCCAGCAGGCGCCCGCGCCGGCCGACCCGGTGACGGTGTCCGGCTCGGGGGCCGGGGCCGTGCAGCAGGCGTGGCCCCAGGTGCTCGCGGCGCTCAAGCGGCGCAGCATCGTCGTGTGGGCCAACGTCAACACCAACGCGCAGGTCGTCGGGGTCGAGGGCAAGATCGTCACCCTGGGGTTCGCCCAGGTCGGCGCGATGAAGAACTTCACCGGCGGCGGCAAGGACGCGGTCGTCGCGGCGGTGCTGCAGGAGGTCCTGGGCGGCACCTGGAAGGTCGAGGCCGTCGTCGGCGGCGGGCCCGCTCCCTCGGGCGGTGGCCGCCCCCCGGCTCCGAGGCAGCCCCCGGCCCCCCAGCACCCGGCCCCTCAGAACCTCGCCCCGCAGAACCAGGCTCCCCAGCACCCGGCTCCGCAGGCACCGGCCCCGCAGCCTCCGTCCCAGCCGCCCGCGCCCACGGAGTCGCGGGAGGCCACGCCCAGGCAGGCACCGCCCGCGACGGACGAGTCCTGGCCGGACGCCCCCCTGCCGGAGGATCCCGGCTCGCCTCCCCCGCCGAGTTCCATGCCGAGCCCCGGACTGGCCGCGGCTCGCTCGGCGGCCAGGGCGGCGGCCCAGGCAGGGCCCAAGGCCGCGGTCAAGACCGGTGCCAAGGCGGCGGCCTGGCCCGACGCGGTCCCGGCCCGAAACGGCCGCGGCACCGCCCCCGACGCCGACGAGGTCGACCCGCTCAACGACGCGGACGCCGACGTCGACGCGCTCACCGGCATGGCCCTCCTCCAGCGCGAGCTGGGCGGCCAGGTCATCGGCGAGATCGACCACACCTGACGGATCTCACCCGGCGAGGTGCCGGCCGCACAGGGCGACACCCCCTGAGCACGCGCCCGGCAGGTTCCCGGGGCCGCCGGTCACGGGGGCTCAGGGCAGGTCGACGCCGCTGAGGCGGATGCGGGCTGCCACCGCGCGGTGGTCGTGGCGGGGCAGCGCCGTGACGAGGCGTTCGAGGATCTGGATGTCGTTCCTGCCGTGCTCGGTCTCCGCGTAGGCCCACAGGTCCTCGGGGCCTCCCCGCCGCAGCAGCCGGGCCCGTACCTGACCCTCCAGCTCCTCGCGTTCGAGGCGCAGGGCGGGCGCCTCGGAGCGGGGCAGCAGGGGGCCGCGGTAGACGCGGGCGACCGGGGCGGTCTCGTCGGCCGCGAGCAGCCGCTTGAGCTCCAGGAAGTCGGCCTCCACCACGCAGGCCAGGCGGTACGGCTTGGCGGCGATCGCGGGACCGAGCTGGGCACGGAGGCGGTGGATCTCGGCGCGGACGGTCACCGGGTTGCCCGCGTCGCCGTACAGGTGGAAGGAGAGCTGGGCGGCGGTCATCCCCCGGGGGTTGAGGGCGAGTGTCGCGAGGATCTCGGCGTGGCGCAGGGAGAGCGCCAGGCGGGTCCCGTCGAGGTGCGCGGAGGGGTGCTCGGCGCCGAGGAAGGACAGGGTGAGCACGGGGCCGCGGGCCGGGCCCGCGAGGCGGAGCAGGAAGCCGTCGTCGCCGAGGGCCTCCAGGAAGGCGCTCCGCCCGTCGGGCAGGACCACCCGGTTGCCCGCCTCCGGCAGGCGTACGCGCGGGCCCCACTGCCGCGCGTCGTCCCCGGCGATGATCCGGCCGGTCGCGGTGACCAGGGCGCCCGGCTCGCCGCGCAGCGCGCTCAGGTGCCGCCCGTGGCGACGCCTGAGCCGCTCGTCGCGTTCGAGCATGCGCAGCGTGAGGTGGCTCTCCGCCAGCCGGGCGGCGGCCTCGACGAGGGCGACGCTCGCCGGGTGCATGGACCGCGTCGTGCCGCTGATGTCGACGCAGCCCAGCAGGTCGCCGCTGTCGGGGTCGACGATCGGCGCGGCCGAGCACGACCAGAGGTGGAGCGCCCTGACCAGGTGTTCGGCGGAGAAGACGTGCAGGGGCCGGCGGGTGGCGAGCGCGGTGCCCGGGCCGTTGGTCCCGATCGCGCCCTCGCTCCAGTCGAAACCGTCGGCCAGCCCCACCTCGTCGGCGCTCGCCATCGTCCGGTGGTTGCCGTCGCGCCAGAGCACCCTGCCGCGGGCGTCGGTGACGAGCAGGATCTGGTCGTCCGCGTCGACGGCCTCCAGGAGGGTCCCGGTGATGATCGGCAGGAGCCTGCTCATCGGGTGCGCCGAGCGGACCTCGCGGATGTCCTCGCCCTCGAAGGCGAGGGGGGCCGATCCGGCGTCGGGGTCGACCCCGGCGTCCAGCGACCGCCGCCACGACGCGGAGATCACGCCCCTGGGGCCCTCACCCGCCGGCCGCTCACCCCTGATCAGCGCCTCGTGCAGGCGTCGCAGCCGTGACGAGTAGGAGTCGGGACCGGCCGCCTGGACAGCTCCCCGGTGGCTGTCGCGCACATATCCCCCCGGAGTAGAGCCGATGGCCGAAGCATCGGTGGTGGGGACCCCCGCCCGCAACCCGTTCGGCCAAAGAGGGTGTGCGCAGGGTGAGTGAACGATCGCAACGTGTGTGCAACCTCCGGAGGGCTACCTTTCGATCACACGCTGTCGTGTGCGGCCGCTCCGGCGCGTGTCGCGTCGGGTCTCGGACGTCTGGAGGGGGGCCCGGGGCCCGACGGGGGTTTAATCCTCATACTGGGGGAACGCGTGCTCGCTGCAGTACAACACCCGGCCCGAACCCCGTAGGCTCGTGACGACCGATGTCACGGACGAGGAGCACAACGACGGTGAACCCAGGGGATGTCAACCTGCAGCAGCTGCTGGAGCAGGCCCAGCTCATGCAGCAGCAGCTCGTGAGCGCCCAGCAGGAGCTGAACGACGCGGAAGTCGAGGGCTCCGCGGGCGGCGGCCTCGTCGTGGCCACGGTCAACGGCGGTGGCGAGCTGCTCGAACTCAAGATCAGTCCCGAGGCCGTGGACCCCGGCGACCCCCAGGAGACGGCCGACACCATCGCCGACCTGGTCATCGCCGCCATCCGCGACGCCGTGCGCGCCGCCGCCGACCTGCAGCAGGAGAAGCTCGGTCCCCTCGCGCAGGGGCTGGGCGGCGGGGGCGGGCTCGGCCAGCTTCCCGGGTTCTAGGTCATGTACGAAGGGGTCGTCCAGAATCTGATCGACGAGCTCGGGATGCTTCCCGGCGTCGGTCCCAAGAGCGCGCAGCGCATCGCGTTCCACCTGCTGGCCGCGGAGCCGGCCGATGTGAAGCGGCTCGCGCACGCTCTGCTGGAGGTCAAGGAGAAGGTCCGCTTCTGCCGGGTCTGCGGCAACGTCGCCGCGGAGGAGGAGTGCCGGATCTGCCGCGACACCAGGCGCGATCTCCACGTGATCTGCGTCGTCGAGGAGTCCAAGGACGTCGTGGCCATCGAGAAGACCCGCGAGTTCCGGGGCCGCTACCACGTGCTCGGCGGGGCGATCAGCCCGATCGACGGCGTCGGCCCCGACGACCTGAACATCCGAGAGCTCATGACCCGCCTGGCGGACGGCCAGGTCACCGAGCTGATCCTCGCCACCGACCCCAACCTCGAGGGGGAGGCGACGGCGACCTATCTCGCCCGTCTGGTCAAGCCGATGGGACTGAAAGTGACACGACTGGCCAGCGGTCTGCCGGTAGGCGGTGACCTTGAGTACGCCGACGAGGTCACCTTGGGCCGCGCGTTCGAAGGAAGAAGGCTCCTTGATGTCTGACGATGCGTGGAGCGCTCTCGCGGAACGGATCGCGGAGCACGCCAAGAACTACATCGACGGCCTGACCCGCCTGGCGGGCGGCGAGGGCGGCGACGCCATCCTGCCGCTGCTGCTGGTGGAGGTCGCGCAGGTCAGCTCGGCCGGCGCGCAGCTCGGCGCGAGCCAGGACGTGATCCTGTCGGGCAACTGGGAGCCGCACCTGGGCGAGGACCCGGACGTCGACGCCGTCCGCACCGCCCTCGCCGAGCGGCTGGGGCCGGTCGACGACTACGCCGAGGTCTTCGACCCCTACAAGGACACCGTGGTCACCCCGTACCGCCTGTCGGACGACCTGACGGCGGTGGCCGCCGACCTCCTGCACGGCCTGCGGCACCACAGGGCGGGGCGCCCCCTGGAGGCGCTCTGGTGGTGGCAGTACTCCTACTTCAACACCTGGGGAAACCACGCCGGCGCGGCGATGCGGGCACTTCAGGCCCTTGTCGCCCATACGCGGCTCGACGTCGCGGAGGAGCGCACGACGGTGTGATCGTCCACATACTGGTTCGATCAGAAGGCCTCAGCAGGGGCGCCAGTAGACTGTGAGCTCCACAGCCCTAGATTGCTTCGGAGACATCTCGTGGCGCTCGTTGTTCAGAAGTATGGTGGTTCGTCCGTCGCCGACGCGTCCTGCATCAAGCGGGTCGCGCAGCGGATCGTCGCGACGAAAAAAGCCGGCAACGACGTCGTGGTGATCGTCTCGGCCATGGGCGACACGACGGACGAGCTGCTCGACCTCGCCCAGCAGGTCTCGCCGCTCCCGCCGGGCCGCGAGCTCGACATGCTGCTCACCTCGGGCGAGCGCATCTCGATGGCGCTGCTGGCGATGGCGATCGCCAACCTGGGGCAGGAGGCGCGCTCGTTCACCGGGTCCCAGGCCGGCGTGATCACCGACTCCTCGCACGGCCGCGCGCGCATCATCGACGTGACGCCCGGCCGGATCCGCGGGGCGCTCGACAGCGGCCAGATCGCGATCGTGGCCGGGTTCCAGGGCGTCTCGCAGGACACCAAGGACATCACCACGCTCGGCAGGGGCGGCTCCGACACCACCGCGGTCGCGCTCGCCGCCGCCCTGAACGCCGACGTGTGCGAGATCTACACCGACGTGGACGGCGTCTTCACCGCCGACCCCCGTATCGTCCCGGCCGCCCGTAAGATCCCCAAGATCTCGTACGACGAGATGATGGAGATGGCGGCGTGCGGTGCGAAGATCCTGCACCTGCGCTGCGTCGAGTACGCTCGCCGCTTCAGCCTGCCGATCCACGTCAGAAGCTCGTTCAGCACCAAGGAAGGCACGTGGGTCGTCTCCGACCCCGACAGCGAAGGAACAGAGATGGAGCAGCCGATCATCTCCGGCGTCGCGCACGACCGGAGCGAGGCCAAGATCACCGTTGTCGGGGTGCCCGACAAGGTCGGTGAGGCTGCGACGATCTTCAAGACGCTCGCCGACGCCGAGATCAACATCGACATGATCGTGCAGAACGTGTCGGCGGCGACGACCGGCCGGACGGACATCTCCTTCACGCTGCCCACGAGCGACGGCTCGGCCGCGCTCACCGCGCTGAAGAAGATCCAGGAGCGCATCGGCTTCGAGTCGCTGCTCTTCGACGACCAGATCGGCAAGGTCTCGCTGATCGGGGCGGGCATGCGCTCGCACCCCGGCGTCACCGCGACGTTCTTCGCCTCCCTCGCCGACGCGGGGGTGAACATCGAGATGATCTCCACCTCGGAGATCCGCATCTCGGTGATCGTCGGGCAGGACGAGGTGGACACGGCCGTCAGCGCCGCGCACCGCGCGTTCGATCTCGACGCGGACCAGGTCGAAGCCGTGATCTACGGAGGTAGCGGGCGATGAGCCGCAAGCCCACCCTTGCCCTGATCGGCGCGACCGGTGCCGTCGGCACCGTGATGCGCGACATCATCTCCAACCGCGAGGACGTCTACGGCGACATCAAGCTCGTCGCGTCCGCCCGCTCGGCGGGCAAGGTCCTGCGGGTCCGCGGCGAGGACCTCGTCGTCCAGGAGCTCACCCCCGAGGTCTTCGACGGCGTCGACATCGCGATCTTCGACGTGCCGGACGAGGTCTCCGCGACCTGGGTGCCGATCGCCGCCGAGCGCGGGGCCGTCGTCATCGACAAGTCGGGCACCTTCCGGATGAACCCCGAGGTCCCGCTGGTCGTGCCGGAGGTCAACCCGCAGGACGCTCGCACCAGGCCGCTGGGGATCATCTCCACCCCCAACTGCACGACCCTGTCGATGATGGCCGCGATGGGCGCCCTGCACGAGGAGTACGGCCTGCGCGAGCTGGTCGTCGCCTCCTACCAGGCGGTCTCCGGCGCGGGCGTGGCCGGCTCGGCCCGCCTCTACGACGAGATCGAGGCCCTGGCGGGTGACCGCACGGTCGGGCAGACCGCCGGTGACGTGCGCAAGGTCCTGCAGAACAGGCTCGGGGACGAGGAGTCGCCGTTCCCGGCGCCGGTGGCGTTCAACGTCGTGCCGTGGGCGGGCTCGCTCAAGGACGGCGGCTGGGCCTCCGAGGAGATCAAGCTCCGCAACGAGTCGCGGAAGATCCTCGGGATCCACGACCTGAAGGTCTCCGCGACCTGCGTCCGCGTCCCGGTGATCACCACCCACTCGCTGGCCGTGCACGCGACCTTCGAGCGGGAGATCACCGTCGCCGACGCCCACCGGATCCTTGAGGCCGCCCCGACCGTGGTCGTGATGGACGACCCGGCCAACGGCGTCTTCCCGACCCCGGCCGACGTCGTCGGGACCGACCCCACCTACGTGGGCCGGGTCCGCCAGGCGCTCGACTTCCCCAACACCCTCGACCTGTTCGTCTGCGGCGACAACCTCCGCAAGGGCGCCGCCCTGAACGCGGCGGAGATCGCCGAGCTGGTCGCGGCCGAGTTCGCGTAACCCTTCCCGGGGCCGTACGCGCGTGCTCTTTGCGGGCCGTACGGCGGCGCGGTGTCCGATGACACCGTGCCGCCGTACGGCCCTCGCGGTTGTACGGGCCCGAACCTCGGGGTGGTGAATCCGCGTGGTCGTGCGATCCACGAGGTCAGCGGAAGAGGATGTCCCAGTGGTCCGCCTCGCGGGCGAAGAGGGGGCCCGACGTCGTCGAGTGGCCGTACAGGCGGGCCCCGTCTCCCCGTACCCCCTGCGCCGGGTAGTTCTTCGTGATGTAGCGGTTGACGCATGCGTTGGGCTTTATGTCCAGCTTGTAGCCCTCGTAGTGGCTGTAGGGCCCGGGAGCGTGGCCGACCTCGGTGCCGCCGGTGACGACGATGGGACAGCCGCTGCGGCGCTTCAGCTCGATGGCGCTGGAGACGGTCTCGGACCGTATGGCCTCCAGCGAGGTGCAGTTGCTCCCCTGGCGGTTCGCGCACTTGCCCGAGGAGGTCCAGCGCAGGCCCGCCGCCCGCAGGAGCCGCTTGGCGTCCGTCTGCTGGAGTCGTACGGGATGCCGGGCCTGTTGCGCCTGGGGAGGGTTGGCCTCGGCGGGCTTCGCGGGGGCCGCCAGAGCCTGCTCCGCCGAGGTGGCGGCCGGGGGCGGGGCCTGGGCGCTTTCCTTGGCCTGGATCGCCGGTGCCTTCCCGGTGGTCTGGGAGGTGGTCTCGGGGGCCGTCTGCTGCTGGGGGGCGTCCACCAGGGCGGCGGTTCGCGTCCGCGCGGTGGTCTCGGGTGTCCGGGAGGCCGCCTGCCCGTGGGGCGCGTCCTCCGGGGTGGCGGTTCGCGTTCTCCTGGTGGCTTCGGGCGGTTGGGGGGCCGCCTGTTCCCGGTGCTCGCCGGCCGGGGCGGTGGCCCGCGTTCGCGCGGTGGTCCCGGAGGACCTTGACGGCGTGTCCCCGGAGGTGACGTTCCCCGTCCAGAGGGGGACCGTGATCCTCAGGTCTCCGGGAGTCGCCCGGTGACACAGCTCGCGGGCGTAGCGCCGGGCGATTTCCGAGGTGGCGATGTCGTACACTCCGATGATCGTGGACCGGCGTGTCTCCGCCGGGCCGGCCACGACCGACCGGCTCACGATCGCGGCCCCGGCCGACGCGTTCCCGCTTTCGGCGGTCGCGCTGTCGTGCGGGACCGATGCGATGAAAGATAGCTGCAGAGCGAGCAGTGCTCCGGTGGTGAACCGGGCAGCCCGCTGTCTACAGGGACATGTCCCCATTTATGTATCCCTTGTCGCGGGAGCCCTTCCGCCAAAAGGATCAATCCCATCCCCGAACCCGGATGATCCCTCACGAAGAGTGATTTTTGCCCGGTAGTGGGAATGATCGGGCAGCTCGATGACCTGCTGAGACGGCGCTTCTCGATATAGCCGACATTTCGGTATTTGCCGTGTAAGACGCCATCGTCGCGTCCCCGGCGGGCGGCACGAGGGCGTGCCGGGCACGCCGCCCGGCGGCACCGGACCGGGAGTGGCGGGGCAATCACGGATATGAGTGGCGGGGGCCATGGAGCGCGCTTAGGGTCGTTCACTGAGGCTCATCCCCGGTGGTGCGGGACGGATGATCTAGGGTTCGTCCGGTGGGGAAAGACCAGACGAGCCCGTTCTCCCAGCTCCAATCGACAGGTGACGAGCCCCCTATGACCGAGCCGCCCCCGCGAACCCGTGGATCGGACAGGACCCGTGAGGCCATCGTCGAGACGGCCCTGCGGCTCTTCCGCGAGCGGGGATACGAGGCGACGACCATGCGGGCCATCGCCGCCGAGGCCGGGGTGTCGGTGGGCAACGCCTACTACTACTTCGCCTCGAAGGAGGTCCTGATCCAGGCGTACTACGACCGGGCCCAGGCCGAGCACGAGGCGGCGTGCGAGAGGCTGCTGGCCGCCGAGCCCCGGTTCGCCGCGCGGCTGGCGGGGGTGCTGCGGGAGTGGGTGCGGGTCTCCGAGCCGTACCACGAGTTCGCGGTGAAGTTCTTCAAGCACGCGGCCGAGCCGAGCAACCCGCTCAACCCGTTCAGCGCCGAGTCCTCGCCCTCCAGGGAGGCGTCGATCGCGATCTACCGGCGGGTCGTGGAGGGGTCCTCCGACCGCATGGACAGCGAGCTGCGGGCCGAGCTGCCCGAGCTGCTGTGGCTGATGTCGATGGGCGTCGTCCTGTTCTGGGTGCACGACGAGTCGGAGGGGTGCCGCAGGACACACCGGCTCATCGAGCTCACCGTCCCGCTGGTGGACCGCCTGGTGGGGCTCTCGCACCTGCCCGGCCTGCGCGGGGTCGCCCGTGACTTCATCGCGGGGATCCACGAACTTCGCGAGTGAATCCCGGCCGAATCCCATGATTCACCGTATCCATCTGATTACCCTGGGTGGTCGATTCGATGACGGTTTCTAGGGAGTCCCATGGGTTGGGTAGCCGTGCTGGTGGTGGTGTCCGTGGCGATCGCGCTGATCGCGTTCCGCGTCCTGCGGAGGAAGGGGCGGGACGACGGCGAGCACGGCTCGTCGTCCGTCGACTTCTCCGCCAACCTCGCCCTCGCCGTCTATCTCCTGGTGCTGGCCTACGCCGCGGTCCTGTGCCGGGACGCGCTCTCGGTGTCGGAGGCAGACGTCCAGGCCGAGGCCGAGAGCCTCACCGAGATGTACTGGTCGGTGGCACCCGTCCCCGAGGCGGCGCCCGTCCGGTCCCAGATCCGGCGGTACACCGCGCAGAGCGTCGACCTCGACTGGCCGCTCATGGCCCGCAGCGAGATGTCCCCGATCCCCGGGCAGACCCTCATGGACATGCGGGCCGCGGTGCTCAGGCTCCGTCCGGTCGGTGAGGAGAGCAAGAACCTCCAGCAGGACACGCTCGACCGGATCTCCGAGGTCTCCCACGCCCGCATCGTACGAGGCGACGACGCGAGCACCAGCCTGGAGAGCATCTTCGTGATCTCGATGATCCTCTCCGGGCTGCTGGTGATCGCGCTGCCCTGGACGCTGGGGGTGCGGCCCACGACCTCGTCGATCGTCGCCGACCTGGTCCGGCTGGGGGTGGTCGTCGTCGGCGTGTGCTTCATCATCCTGATCAGCCACCCGTTCAGCGGGCTCGGCGCCGTCGAGCCCGACGCGTTCAAGGCCGCGCAGCGGCAGTACGACCAGATCGACGGCCTCTTCCCCGCCCAGCCGTAGCTCTTCTCGACGGCCCGGGAGCGACCTGGCACGCGTGGTGAAGCCCGCCGGTGGAAGGTTCACCGGCGGGCTTCACCGTCGGTGCCCCCTACCTGCGAACCCTGTGGCTGAAGGCGGTGACCGCGGCGACCGAGATCACGCCGGTGCACATCACCAGCAGGACCAGCCTCCTGTCGGTGCCCTTGCGCCGCTCGGCGTAGCGGTCGAGCACCAGCCGCTGCCGCAGGAGCGGGGGCACGCCGGAGGGCGTCGCCCTCGGCCGGGGAGTGCGGCTCCGGGTCGGTGTCGGCGTCGGCGTGACGACGGCTTCGAGGACGGGCGGGGGCGCCAGGGCGCGGGGCCCAGAGGGCTCAGTGGGCTCAGTGGGCTCAGTGGGCTCAGTGGGCTCGGCGGGCGCGGAGGGCTCCGGGGCGGAAGCGGTGGGCGTCGGCCGCGCGGGCTCCGGCGTGGGCGTCACTTCCGGCTCCGGCTCGGGTTCCGGTTTCGGCTCTGTCTTCGGTTTGGACGGGACGTCCGCCGGGTGGTCCGGCGCGAACTCCCACCAGTGCCACCAGTGCCACCAGGGGACCTTCCGGTCGTCGGGTCCCGGCGGAGGCGCGGTCGGGTAGGGCGGTTCGGGCTTCGGCGCCGCCGGGTGGCCGGTCTCCGGCTTCGACCGATGCCCTGGGGGCGGGGAGGGCGGGAGGGGCGATCGGCCGGAGAGCAGGCGCAGGGCCACGTGCGACGCCCCGGGGGCCGGGCCGTCTGCCGCCCCGAGGGGAGGTGTCCCGGCCAGGACGGGGGCCGCCATGCAGATCGCGAGGGCCGCCGCTCCGTGCAGGCCCCGTCGTCGGTTCCTTCGCCAATGCTTCGTCACGTGAAGTTTCTAACATCACACGGAAAGTGACGGGCCGGTAAGTGATCGGTCGATATAGATCATTGTTTCAATGACATACCGGCCGGTTGGTACGGTGGACCTATTGACGGCACCCCGAGCGCGTGCGGCAAGCTACATCAGAACATCGTTCTGGGGAAAGGTCCCCGGCGGCGAACCATCGAGACGGAGGCGGCACGATGACCACGGGCCCACGCTGGGGCATGACGATCCCCTTCTACGACCGTTCACTGGCCGCTTCCCGGGATCTGATCGCCGAGCTCCCCGGACTCGGCTACACCGACGCCTGGTCCGCCGAGGTCAACGGCGTCGACGGCTTCGTACCCCTGGCGATGGCCTCGGAGTGGGCCCCCGGGGTGCGGCTCGGCAGCGCCATCGTCCCGGTCTCCACCCGGGGGCCCGGCCTGCTCGCCATGTCCGCCGCCACGCTCGCCGACCTCGCCCCCGAGCGCTTCGTCCTGGGCATCGGGGCCTCCTCCCCGGCCATCGTGGAACGCTGGAACGCCGGGGAGTTCGTCAAGCCGTTCGCCAGGACCAGAGACACCCTGCGCTTCCTGCGCAAGGCCCTCGCGGGCGAGAAGGTCACCGAGCGGTACGAGACGTTCGAGGTCAAGGGCTTCAAGCTGGAGCGCGCCCCCAAGATCCCGCCGAAGATCGTGCTCGCCGCGCTGCGCCCCCGCATGCTGCGCCTCGCCGCCGAGGAGGCCGACGGCGCGATCACCAACTGGCTCTCGCCCGCCGACGTGCGGAAGGTCAGGGCCGAGGCCGGCGAGGAGACCGAGCTCATCGCCCGGCTGTTCGTGTGCGTCAGCGAGGACGCGGAGAAGGTGCGCGAGCTCGGGCGCTGGATGCTCGCGAGCTATCTGACCGTCCCGGTCTACGCCGCCTTCCACGACTGGCTGGGGCGCGGCGAGGTGCTGCGGCCGATGCACGAGGCCTGGGCGGCCGGGGACCGGCAGGCGGCGCTCAAGGCCATCCCCGACGAGGTCGTGGACGAGCTCATCGTGCACGGCGACGCGGCCACGTGCCGGGCCAGGATCCGGGAGTATGTGGACAACGGCCTGAACACCCCGATCCTCGCCCCCATCCCCGGGGGCGAGGTCCCGATCACCCAGGCCGTACGAGATCTGGCCCCTGTCGAGGAGTGACCCTTGCACGACCTGTTGAGGCTCGACGCGCTCGGACAGGCGCAGGCCGTGAGGAAGGGGGAGGTCTCCCCGAGGGAGCTCGCCGAGGCGGCGATCGCGCGGATCGAGGCGCACGACGGCGAGATCAACGCGGTCGTCCACCGCAGGTTCGAGCGGGCGCTGGCGGAGGCGGACGAGGTCGACCCCGACGCCCCCTTCGCGGGCGTGCCGACGCTGTTGAAGGACCTGGGCTGGGCGATGGCGGGGGAGCCGTACGGCGCGGGGTCGCGCGCCCTCGACGGGATGCGCGCCGAGCGCGACGGCTACGCGGTGACCAAGCTGCGCCGGGCGGGGTTCACGATCCTGGGCCGGACCAGCACCTCGGAGTTCGGCACCGCGATCACGACCGAGCCGGTGGTGTCCGGTCCCACCCGCAACCCGTACGACCGGCGCTACAGCAGCGGGGGATCGAGCGGCGGGTCCGCGGCGGCGGTGGCGGCGGGCATGGTCGCGGTGGCCACGGCCAGCGACGGCGGCGGGTCGATCCGGATCCCGGCGAGCATGTGCGGGCTGGTCGGGCTGAAGCCCGGCAGGGGCAGGGTCAGCTCCGGTCCCTCGGGGGGCGAGCCCTGGGCGGGCTTCTCGGCGGCGGGCCTGCTCTGCCGTACGGTCAGGGACAGCGCGGCGACCCTCGACGTGATCGCCGGGACGATGCCGGGCGACCCGTACGGCGCGCCCGCCTGGGCGCGCCCGCTCGCCGAGGAGGTCGGGGCGGATCCCGGGCGGCTGCGGATCGGCTTCCTCGCCGAGCACCCCGGAGGGGGCTTCCCGCCCGACCCGGACCTGGTGGCCGCGGTCACCGGCGCCGCCGGGCTGCTGGAGGCGCTGGGCCACGACGTCGAGCCCGGGGGGCCCGCCGCGCTCGCCGACGACGGCTTCGCCGTGCACTTCGGCACGATCGTGGCCGCCCACGTGGCCGCCGACGTGGAGGAGGTCGGACGCTGGCGCGGCAGGCCCGTCGGGCCGGACGAGCTGGAGACGCGCAACCGCGTCCTGGGCGAGGCGGGCCGCGGGCTCGACGCGGTCGGCTACGTGACCTCGCGCGACTGGATCGACGGGTTCAGGCGGCGGATGGCCGCCTGGTGGGAGTCGCACGACCTGCTGCTCATGCCGTCCCTGGGGGTGGCGCCCTTCCGCCTCGGCTGGCTGCCTCCCGACGACGTCAGCACCTCGCGGGGCCGCACCAACCAGGCGGTGGCGTTCACCTCGCCCGTCAACGCCACCGGGCAGCCAGCGATCTCCCTGCCGCTGCACCGCACCGCGGACGGCCTGCCGGTGGGGGTGCAGCTGGTCGCCGCGGCGGGACGGGAGGACCTGCTCGTCCGGGTGGCCGCCCGGATCGAGGAGGAACGCCCCTTCCGGCACGCGGCGATGCGCTAGCCACGACACGTCCGCCCGGTCCGGGGGCGCGGCCCCGGCCGGGCGTGGAAGGCGATTGTGAGCGGCGTTCGGGAACTCCGTTCGGAAACCACGCGTTATATCGTGAAGCGGCGGGGTAGTACGCCGCCAGGCGAACGTGGTTCCGAGGAGGATTCCATGGCGAAGGCGGCGCGCGCGGCGCAGGCGTGGCGGACGTACAAGGACGTGACGAAGCCGGGCTCGCCCGGTCTCGGGGCGCGTCTGCGAGCCCTCCCGAGAATGATCGGCGCGGTCATGCACGGGGACTACCCCGGCATGGGCAAGGGCAAGCTGGCCATGATGGGGCTCGGCGTGCTCTACATCGTCTCGCCGGTCGACCTCGTCCCCGAGTTCCTGGTTCTCATCGGGGTGGCCGACGACTTCGGCGTGTTCCTGTGGCTGATGGGCTCCCTGCTCGGCGAGGGCGGGCGCTACGTCGACTGGGAGCGCGAGCGGGTCAGGTCCGTCCGGCCCTGAGCCGGATCGGTCTTGTTCCGGCCCCGGGCGGGGAGCGTCAGATCTGCTCCATCCTGAGCCAGGCGCGCGAGGGCAGCGGGTGGCCGAACAGGCGGGCGGCGTTGCCGTAGGCCACCCGGGCGATGTCGGCGGGCGGCAGGCTGCCCAGGTTCGTCGCGACGGCCTGCTGGGTGTCGGGCCAGGTGGAGTCGGAGTGCGGGTAGCCGCTCTCCAGCAGCACGTGCTCCAGCCCGACGGCGAGCCGCACCCCGGAGAGGGCGTGGTCGTTGAGCGTGCCGAAGAAGAAGTTTCTCCGCAGCACCTCGCTGGGCTTCAGGCCGCCCTCCCAGGAGGCCTCCCCGGCCACCGGGTGGTCGAGCGCGTAGTCGGCCCGCTCGGCCAGCATCGGCAGCCAGCCCACGCCACCCTCCACGATCAGGATCCGCAGCGCGGGGAAGCGCAGCGGGACGCCCGACCAGAGCCAGTCGGCGCAGGCGAACATGGCGCTCGCCGGCATCAGCGTGGTGATCGCCTCGATCGGCGTGTCCGGGGACGGGACCGGAGCCCAGGAACCGGCACCGGCGTGCAGGCAGACGACGGTGCCGGTCTCCTCGCACGCCTGGAAGAACGGGTCCCAGTGGTCGCTGTGGATGGACGGCAGGCGCAGCCGGGTGGGGAACTCGGGGAAGAGCACCGCCTTGAAGCCGCGCGCCGCGTTGTCGCGGATCTCCTTGGCGGCCACCTCGGGATCGGTGAGCCAGGGCAGCTGCAGGGCGATGATCCGCTCCGGGTAGGTGCCCGCCCAGACCTCCACGTGCCAGTCGTTCCAGGCGCGCAGGACCGCCAGGCCCAGCTCCTGGTCGCGGGTCTTGGCGAAGACCATGCCCGACTGCCCGGCCAGCATGCCGGGGAAGCAGAGCGCGGCCCAGACTCCGGCGCGGTCCATGTCCTCGATCCGGGCCTCGACGTCGTGGCATCCGGGACGCATGTGCTCGAACCGCACCGGGTCCAGCGTCCACTGCTCGCGGGGCAGCCCGGCGCCCACGTCGAGCCCGGCACAGGGGTAGGTGGCCCCGCCGTAACGCCAGACCTGGTGACCGGAGTCGGTTTCGACCACCTTGGGCGCCTTGTCGGCGTATTTCTCCGGGAGCCGGTCGTCGAACATGTCGGGCGGCTCGATCAGGTGGTCGTCGGCTGAGATGATCACATAGTCCCGCCGCCTGGGCTCGGGGTCGGGGAGCAGCGGCGTAGTCACACGGTCAACCGTATTCCGCTGGAATAACACTCATCAAGCCGCAAGGTCTCCGCTTGGTATCTCTGTCTTCCGTGATCTCTTCCGGGACGTCTTCCGCGGGAGGGGGAACAGGCGGGCCCCGGGGCCACCGGAGGGGGGTAGGGCGGCCCCGGGGGGCGGGCCCGCCGGAGGGTGCTGCCCATGGCGGGCCCTGCGAGAGCGACTACCCAGAGATCGCCCCATTATCAGGATTTTTCAAAAGATGGTTCCTGAGAGCGGATATTACGGTCTTGTCCACACCCAGAGTCTGCAGGCAGTGGTCACGTACCGGGCCCAGCTCCTCCAGGAAGAGACGCATCGCCTCGGCGGGCGCCCGCCCGAACCCCGCCCACCGGACCTCGGCCGGACGCTCCTTCTCCCAGTACGCGACCATCTGGGGCCTGGCCAGCTCGGTCAGCGCGTAGTCGGCGACCACGTCCTCCTCGGACACCCCCAGCAGCCGCAGCACCAGCGCGACCAGCAGCCCGGTGCGGTCCTTGCCCGCCGCGCAGTGGACCACCACGGGCGCGTTGCCCGCCTCGGCGATCACCTCCAGCGCGCTCCTGAGCTCGGCGTGACCGTCGTGGGCCACCTCCAGGTAGCGGTCGGCGAAGAACCTCGCGACCCCGGCGTCGGGGTGGTAGTCGCGAGCGGTGTCCCACCTGCGGCGCTCGACCGGCAGGTTGTGGTAGCCCGGCCCCTCCGGGGCACGGCCGCGACGCGCCACCTCGTCGGGATGACGAAGATCGATCACGGTGCGTACGCCGAGCGCGTGGAAACGGTCGAGGTCGTCGTCGGCGAGCATGTGCAGCGAGGCGGAGCGGTAGAGCCGCCGCCAGCGCACCTCCAGCCCGCCGTCCGTCCGGTAGCCGCCCACGTCGCGGAAGTTGTACAGCCGCGCGAACTCGATATGCCGGATCACGCCCTCTAACCTATCCAGCGGCGGGTCTCGCGTGATGGGGGCAGGGATGCGAGTGGTAATTCCGGCACGGGACGACATCCCGTACGCCGTGCGGGTGGCACTGCTGTTCGTGCTCGCGCTCTCCACGGTCGTCGTACACATCAACCAGGCACCTCCCCTGCGGCCCGCCGCGGAGCTCGTGTCGGACCTGCGGGCGGGCGAGGTGACCAAGGTCGTCTACGACCGCAACTGGCCCGCCTACGGCACGCTGACGTGGTCCCACGGGCCGCTCTCCTGGAGCCAGGCCCGTTTCGACCAGCCCGACGACGTCTGGGACCCCCGGACCACCCGGCTGGTCCCCGAGGCCCTGGAGCGCCGCCAGGAGGCCTTCCTGGCCCAGGTGCGCGCCGCCGCCGACCCCTCCGTGGAGATCGTGCGCACCGAGGGCTTCGGGGCCCTGGCCGGTTCGCCCGCCTACGGGCGGTGGTGGGAGCCGTTCGGCCCGGTGGCGGTGGCGGCCGAGATCCTGGCCTGGCTGCTCATGCTGGCCCGGCCGAACCCCCGCTACGCCAGCCGCTGGGCGTGGTTCTGGATGTTCCTCACCGGCGGCTCGCTGCTCTACGTCCTGCTGGAGCCGAGACCCCTGTGGCGCGACCCGTACGAGGCGCTGCCCGCGCCGGTCAAGATCGACGGGACACGCGGGTTCGCGATCGCGGTGGCACTTCTCTTCGGCCTGGCGATGGTCAACGCGTGATCGTCGAGGAGTGGACGAGGCGCGGCCTCCGAAGCGCCGGAGGCCCGTCGAGGCGGTCTTCCGAGGGCCTTCCCGGTCAGGACCCGGCCCGTTCCGCCGGTGCCGCCGCGGCTCGCGGGGCGACGTCAGGCGACTTCTCGTTCCCGTCGCCTCCGGAGGGGCCTTCGGAGTGGGCGCCGGGGTCCGGGCCGCCGGGTGTGGCCGGTGCCGAGGCCGCCGCCCTGAGGTCGGCCGCCTCCCTGCGGATCAGCAGCGCCCAGCCGCCGATCGCGACCCCGATGAACAGCCACCACTGCACGCCGTAGGCCAGGTTGAGGCCGCCTCCCTCGCCGACGTCCGGCGTGGGGACGGGCGCGGGCGCGACGGCGGCGGCCGGCGACTGCTCGGTCAGCTCGACGTATCCGCCGAGGAGCTTGTACGGCAGGCGGCGCCCGATCGCCTCGGTGTTGATCAGCAGGACCTGCCCCGCGGGCAGGCCCGCCCGGTCGCGGATGCCCGAGGTCTCCTCGGTCTCGCTGGGACGTAACCTGCCGGTGACAGTCACCTCACCCGAGGACGGCGCCGGGACCTCGGGGTGGGCGTCGGCGGTGCTGCCCGCCTTGACCCAGCCCCGGTTCACCAGCACGCCGGTGCCGTCCGCCGTGACCAGCGGAGTCAGCACGTAGAAGCCGACCGCCCTGTCCTGGACGCGGCGCCGGACCAGGAGCTGGGCGTTCGCGTCGTACGTCCCCTTGGCGAGGACGGTGCGGTATTTGTCCTGCGTGGAGACGGTGCCGCCGGGCGAGGTGAGCCGCTCCACGGCGACGGGGGCGGCCTCGAGGTTGCCGGTGATCTGGTCGCTACTGGTGGACCTCTCCTCGAAACGCCCGAACTGCCACTGGCCCAGCAGCACGAAAGCGGGGATGACCAGCAGTACCACCACGTGGAGGGCCAGCCATCGGGGAGTCAGCAGGAACCGGTACACGTCATCAAGAGTAGGCACCGGGGGCACCGCCCCGTCCTTCGCGTGCGCCTTTGGGGACGGCCGGGCGCGTCTTGGGGCGTAGTAAGGTGCCCGGGACCGCCCGATCCTCGGATGTCATGGAAAAGCTCGCCGGACACTCCGGACATCACGTACGGTCGTGTGAGATTTCCCCCGGGATGTTCCACCACCTCCGGAGCCCGCCCCTGATGACTGTGCTCATGCCCGCCCCCCCGGCTCCGCTCGTACTCCCCCGCCTCGGGGTCCTGCTGCGGCACGCCGCCCCCAGGGTGTTCGAGAGCATGATCCTCCCCGTTCTCGTCTTCTACGTCGCGCTGGTCTTCACCGACGAGAACGTCGCGCTGGCGGTGGCGGCGGCCTGGGTCTACGGCGGCGTCGCCTGGCGGCTGGTCAGGGGCGGCGAGGCGCCCGGCACGCTGCTGCTGGCGGCGGGCACGATCACCGTCAGGGTGGCGCTGACGGTGGCGACGGGCAACCCCATCGTGTTCTTCCTGCAGCCCTGCCTGGGGGTGCTCTGCGTGAGCATGGGCTTCCTGCTCACCGCGCCGCTGCGGAGGCCGCTGATCCGGCGGGTGGTGGCCGATCTCGTACCGCTGCCGGACCAGGTGATGGAGCACCCGCGGATGCGGCGCTTCTTCGTGGCGCAGTCGGTGCTGTGGGGATGCGCGCAGCTGCTGAACGGGGCGCTGAGCCTGTGGCTGCTGCTCAGCCAGACCCTGGAGACCTATCTCCTCGTGCGCACCTCCGCGGTGGCGGTGCTGCTCGGCGGCGCGGCGCTGGTCTCGGTGCTCAGCTTCAGGCACTGCCTGCGCAGGCTGGAGACGAGAGAGACGGAGACCCCGGAGCCGGGGACGCCGGAGCCGGGGGCACGGGGGCCGCTGTAGCGCGAAGGCGCGTTCCGGGGCCGGGCACCGGGGTGACCTCCTTCGGACCGGACACCTCGTGTCCCTCGGCGCAGCGGAAGTGCTGCTCGACCAGGGCGCCGCAGCCGCGGTGGGTGATGCGCACCGGCGGTCCCTCGTGGCCGCTGAGATACCGGTCGCCCCACTGCATCAGGGCCACCAGGGTCGGATAGAGGTCGAGACCCATCTGGGTCAGCCGGTACTCGTCGCGCTGCCGCTGGCCGGGCTCGCGGTAGGGGACCTTGCGCAGCAGCCCCTCCTCCACGAGCCGGGTCAGCCGGGCGCTGAGCACCTGCCTGGGCGCTCCCGTGGCGGCCTGCATGTCGGCGAAGCGCCGCACGCCGCCGAACGCCTCGCGCAGCACCAGGAACGTCCACTTCTCGCCGACGACGCCCAGGGCGCGTTCGATGGAGCAGTTGTGCGCTCGCGAGGGCAGGTTGCCGGGAGCCGCCTCATTCATGTGCGAATCGTAAGTCGCCATCGCACCACCTCCAACGTTCACCTAAGTCTAGTTGACATACTCAGCTGTCTCGCGCGACTCTGAGTTCATGATGCGAACTCAGCTGGTGCCGCCGGGTGGCTCCCCGGCGTCCGGGGACGTCCCGGTCGTGCGCGGGGACGTCCTCGGGACGTCCGGGGACGCGGTGCTCGTGTGTGAGGACGTCGCGCGGACGTCCGGGGACGTCGCGGTCGTGTACGGGGACGTCTCGCGGGGGTCCGGTGGTGTGGCGGCGGGGGTCGGGGGCCTCGCGGCCGCCTCCGGGGACGTGACGACCGTGCCCGAGGGCGCCGTCGAGATCCGGCCCGCGCGGCCGGACGACGAGGAGGGGATCCGCCGCTTCCTCGGGGGGCTGTCGCCTCGCACCCAGGCGCGGAGGTTCTTCGCCGGGATGAGCCGTCCGAGCGCGAGCTTCGTCAGGACGCTGCTCGCGGTGGACGAGCGGCGCGACGCCCTGCTCGCCGTGCACGGGGACCTTCTCGTGGGGCACGCGATGAGCTACCGCGGCCAGGAGACCGACGTCGAGATCGCCGTGGTGGTGGGCGACGAGTGGCAGGGGATGGGGCTGGGCTCCCGGCTCGTCCGCGCGCTGATGCGCCGCGCGGAGGCCAGGGGGGCCAGGACGGTGGGGATGGACGTGCTCGGGGACAACCGCGCGGTCCTGGTGATGGTCCGCAGGGCGTGGCCGGAGGCGACCATGCGCGTCTCCTCCGGCACGGTCGAGGTGACCGCGAAGGTTCTCCGCTGAGCGACCCCCGGGCCGGCTCCCGCGCGCCCCTGCCCGCTCCCACCGGACGGTCCCGTCAGAAGCGCGCCGTACGGTCCCGTCGAGGGCGTGCCGGGGAAGGCTCAGGCCGGAGAGGGGCGTCGCCGGACCGGGCGGGCCGGGCGTCCGGGGCGGCGGTGCGGCTCCTCCGGATCAAGACGGTACGATCGACGTGGTCCAAGCCGTTTCCCGGGCAGTTTGCGGAACAAGGTTCTGTTGCCCCACCATGGGATCCGTGAAGACTGCCAAGAGCGGACGCGACGGCCGCACCAGGATCGTCGAGGGTGCCCTGCGCCGATTCAGCCAGGACGGGGTCTCGGCCACCACACTGGCCAGCCTCCGTGAGGAGAGCGGCGTCAGCGTCGGCAGCTTCTACCACCACTTCGCCAGCAAGGAACACGTCTTCGGCGTCCTGTACGCCGAGACCCTGCGCATGTACCAGGACGCCTTCCTCGCCGAGCTCCAGCGCCACGAGAGCGCGCGGGGAGGCATCGAGACCATCGTCGCGCTGCACATGTCGTGGTGCGGCGAGCACCGCGAGCGCGCCCACCTGCTGATCAGCGAGCGCCCGCCCAGGCGTGACGAGCCGGGCGGCACCGAGGTGTCGGAGTCGCGCAGGGCGTTCTTCAGGCAGGTCTCCGACTGGTGGCGCCCGCACATGAAGGACGGCCTGCTCCAGCCCGTCCACCCGACGATGTGCTACGTGCTCTGGCTGGGACCGGCCACCGAGATGTGCCGCCTGTGGTTCGCCGGCGCGCACCAGCCCACCCCCGAGGAGATCGGCGGCCTGCGCGAGGCGGCCTGGCAGAGCCTGCGGCAGCAGAATCCCTGAACGGGCGGCCAAACCCTCCCGAGAACGGGCGGGCCGAGCGGGTTGGACGGGCAGCAGAATCCCTGAACGGGCGGCGAACCTTCCGGGCGGGCCGCACGGGCGGCAAGACCTTCTGGGCGAACGTCACTGATACTCCGGCCCGGATCACGGGGGCTTTTCCGGGCCGGAGCGGTCTCAGTGCGCTCCCACCAGCTGGCGCGTCCGCGTCGACACCCGCCAGACGTCCTCGTCCAGCGAGATGTCCAGCCGCAGGTCCTGGCGCCGGCGCCGCAGGCCGGGCACCCGCACCCGGTCGGAGACGTCGAACCTGCCGCGCAGGGCGTAACCGAACCCCAGCTCCCCGGGGAAGACCCGTAACTCATCCTGATTGCCGCACCGCGGGCAGGTCCATGCGACCAGATCCTTGCCACGGTGGTAGTCGTGGCAGGCGCGGAAGTATTCGTCAGGGTGAAAACGGGACTCGCAGGCGAAACAGGGGATCAGCATCATGGATCCTTTGGAGCGTGTGGTGCGGCTACCAAGAAGTACCGCTTTCCGCTTGAAGTCCGCTTGCAGAACGCTTACCCCAGTGGGTAACAGTCTCATCACCGGGAGCATCCGGACGGGCCCGGTGCGAGGATTGTCCGGTGAACGATCTGCCCGGCCGGCTCAGGGAACTCCTGCTCGACACCGGCTACACCATCGACGGCGTCCGCGAGCGCCTCGGCGACGTCGCCGCCACCGCGCTCTCCCGTGAGGAGACGATCCCCGCCCTGCGGGCCACCGCCGACGGCGACCCGCTCGCCACGCTGATCCGGTTGTGGTGGCTCGGCGCCCCCGTGGAGGCGCGAGGGGTGCCGGCGGGCCTTCCGGTGGAGGAGCTGGCCGCCGCGGGCCTGGTGACCGTCGAGGGCGGCCGGATCACCTCCGCGGTCCACCTGCAGCCCTGGGAGACCGACGGCGCCGACGGGAGCGGTGGCTCCGGTGGTTACGTCGTCTCCGACCGCAAGGTCAGGCCGGGCGACCCGGCCCTGCGCCCGGACCATGTCGTCGGCGCGGGCGGCGCCTCGGCGAACCTGGCCCAGCTGGCCTCCCGCCGCCCCGTCGGGCGTGCCCTGGACATCGGTACCGGCTGCGGGGTGCAGGTCCTCCACCTGGGCGGCAGGGCCGGGGAGATCACGGCCACCGACGTCAACCCGCGCGCGCTGGAGCTGGCCCGGCTCAGCTGGGCGCTGTCCGGCGTCACCGGCGTCGACGCCCGGCTGGGCTCCCTGTTCGACCCCGTCGAGGACGACCGCTTCGACCTGATCGTCTCCAACCCGCCATTCGTGATCTCCCCGGCCGGCCGGTTCACCTACCGCGAGTCGGGCTTCCACGCCGACGACTTCTGCCGCGACCTCGTACGCCGGGCGCCCCGCCACCTCGCGCCCGGCGGCAGCTGTCACCTGCTGGCCAACTGGCTGCACGTCGACGGCGAGGACTGGCGTGACCGGGTGGGCGGCTGGCTCACCGGGACCGGCTGCGACGGCTGGGTGGTGCAGCGCGACGTCCAGGATCCCGCCGAGTACGTCGAGCTGTGGCTGAGGGACGCCGCCGAGCAGGGCACCCCGCGCCACCGCGAGCTCTACGACGACTGGCTCGGCTGGTTCGAGGCGGGGAACGTCACCGGGATCGGCTTCGGCTGGATCACGCTGCACGACTCCGGGAGCCTCGACCCCGTGGTGCGGGTCGAGGAGTACGGGCGGCCGGTGGAGCTGCCGGTCGGCGGATACGTGGACGAGGTGCTCGGCGCGATCGCCACGGCGCACCGGCTGACCGACGCCGAGCTGCTCGGCTCCAGGCTCGTGGTGGCCGAGGGGGTGCTGGAGGAGCGGATCGGCCCGCCGGGCGCCGAGGACCCGGCGCGCATCGTGCTGCGGCAGACCGCGGGACTGCGCCGCAGCGCGACGGTCGGGACCGTGGAAGCCGCCCTCGCGGGGGTCTGTGACGGCGACTATCCACTGGACCCGCTGCTCGCCGCGATCGCGGAACTGACCGGTGAGGACCACGACGACCTGCGGACGAAGGCTCCCGCCGCCCTCCGCCCGCTGATCGCGGAGGGGTTTTTCCACATATCCACAAGGTGACTGTCCACAGGCTGTGGAAATCGTCGCTATCGCTTGTCAATCGGATGGCAAACGCCGCGGGGGAAGCTCTTCTCGTGGGGCACGGACCCGGGGGGTGAAGGGTCCGTGCCATGTCCGGCCGACCGTCACAGTGAGGCGGCCGACCCGCGAGCGACGCACCGGATGACCGGGCCCCCTACGCGTCGCCCGGGTCAGACGGCCGGCCGGACCCTCACTTCCATCCCGAACCGCGGGGTCCGACTTCGAGGAGAACGCCGGTGATCAACCACGTCTGGATGACGCGTCTCGACGACGACCTGTACGACGGGCTGGGATCAGCTGTCGACCTGGTCGCGCTCCAGCAGAAGACGCAGATCCTCGGCCTCGGGCGCCCCGAGCCTGCCGAACAGGTCGTGGGCGCGTTCGAGGCAGTCCCGGCCACGCTCGACACTGCCGAGGCCGTTGAGGGCCTTGCCTAGCACCCACAGCGCCTGCGCCTCGCCGTACGGGTGGCTGATCTCCCGGCTCACGGTGAGCGCCTGCTCCGCGTGACGGGCCGCGTCCGTGAAGCGGCCCGCGTTGATGAACGTCTCGGCCAGCCGGGAGCAGACCCGCTGCTCCCAGACCCGCTGCCTGCTCGCCCTGAAGAAGGCGAGGCACTCGGCGTGGTGGTGGACCGCCTCGTTCAGCCGGCCGACCCGCGACAGGATCATCCCCAGGTGGTAGCGGGCCCTGGCGGTGCCCGCGCTGGAACCCATCTCGATGAACAGGGCCAGCCCCTGCTCGGCGGCGGCGATCGCCTCCTTCGGCTGCTCCAGGAACAGGTGGTCGCGGGCGGAGTAGCTGAGCGTCAGCGCCTCCCCGCCCCGCGCCCCGACCTCCCTGAACGCCTCGCGCGCCGATTCGAACCAGGCCAGGGCCTCCACGTGGCGGCGCCGGCGCCCGGCCACGACGGCCAGCGCGTTGAGCGCCTCGCCGGTGACGATGCTGTCGCCCCCGGCCGACAGCTCCAGCGACGTACGGAACTCCTCCTCCGCCTCGGCCAGCCGGTTGGCGCCGAACAGCACCCGCCCGAGCACGTAGCGGCAGCGCAGCTCGCTGGAGACGGCGCCGAGCCGGCGCGCGACGGCCAGCATCTCCCGCGTCCGGTTCTCGAACTCGCGGACGTGGCTGCCCGACTCCAGCAGCGGCTCCATGGCGAGCAGCAGGTCGGCTCCCGGCAGCAGCTCGTCGTCCCTGTCCGCGCAGGTCACCTGGGCGATCGACGCGAACAGCGACTCCGCCTCCACCGACAGCCAGGCCACCGCCTCGTCGGCGGAGGCGAAGGCGTGACCGGTGCCGGTGACCCCCAGCCGGTCGGCCATCGTGCTGCCCTCGTAGGCGAGGCGGTGCGCCGAGCGCGCGGAGGCCAGGTAGAAGTCGAGCAGCCGGCGCAGCGCCGCCTCGCCCTCCCCGCCGATGGTCACGCTCACCCCGGACCCGCGCCGCTCCCCCCGCCGTACCTCGCCCTCGGCGCAGCTCTCCTGCGCCGCGTCCTCGGTCCGTTCCGCGACGCGGCGGGCGAAGAGCTTGAGCAGGTCGTGGAAGCGGTAACGGCCGGGGGCCGGGGCTTCGAGCAGGCTGGCGTCCACCAGGGACTCCAGGACGTCCTCGGTGTCCATCGGGTCCAGCGCGAGCAGCGCGGCGGCGGCCCCGATCGAGATGTCCGGGCCCCCGGGCAGGGAGAGCAGCCGGAACGCTCTGGCCTGGGCGGGGTTGAGCTGGCCGTACCCGAGGGCGAAGGTCGCCTCCACCGCGAGGTTGCCCACGCGCATCTCGTCCAGGCGGCGGCGCTCGTCGGCCAGCCGGGGCACCAGGGAGGCGACCGTCCAGGACGGCCTGGCGGCCAGGCGGGCCGCCACGATCCGCACCGCGAGCGGCAGGAAGCCGCAGGCGGCGACCACGTCCATCGCGGCGGCGCGCTCGGCCTCCACCCTCTCCACCCCGGCGACGATGCCGAACAGGGCGAGGGCCTCCTCGGGCTCCATGACGTCCAGGTCGACCAGCCTGGCCGAGGCCAGGTCGGCGAGCTTGCCCCGGCTGGTCACGAGCGCCGCGCACCCGGCCGAGCCGGGGAGCAGCTGGCTGACCTGGGCGGCGTCGCGGGCGTTGTCCAGCAGCACGAGCATCCGCCGGTCGGCCAGGATCGAGCGGAACAGCGCCGACCGCTCGGCCAGGCCGTCGGGGATGGCGTCGGCGGGCAGGCCGAGCCCGCGCAGGAAGGCCGCGAGCACCGACTCGGGAGAGGTCGGCTCCTCGCCGTACCCGCGCAGGTCGGCGTAGAGCTGGCCGTCGGGGAACAGGTCGTGCATGGCGTGGGCGACGTGCACGGCCAGGGCCGTCTTGCCCACGCCGCCGATGCCGGAGATGGCCGCGACCGGCACGCCCTCGGAGCCGTCCTGGACCGACAGCAGCGTGCGCAGCCGCGCGATGATCTGGCGGCGGCCGGTGAAGTCGTTCACGGCGGCGGGAAGCTGCGCCGGTCGCGGCAGCTCCGGGCTCGCCGCCCGCGCCTCCGGTGTCCTCGCGGCCTCGGCGTCCGGCCCCGGGGGCGGCTTCGCCTCGGAGCCCGCCCGCGCGGCCGGCTCCGCGCTCTCGGTGGCCCCGGCGGCGGTGGCCCTGGCGACCTCGGCGGGCGCGGGCCGCGCGGGCGGGCCGGCCGGGGCCGGTGCGAGGGACGGGTCTCCGGTGAGGATGCGCTGGTGCATGCTCTTCAGGTCGGGGCCCGGCTCGATGCCCAGCTCCTCGATCAGCGTGGCGCGGGTGTCGGCGAAGGCGGACAGTGCCTCCGCCCTGCGCCCGCACCGGTAGTAGGCCAGCATCAGCTGGGCGCGGAGCCGCTCGCGCAGCGGGTGGTCGCCGGTCAGCGCGATCAGCTCGGACAGGACGTCGGCGTGCCTGCCCAGCTCCAGGTCCAGGTCCATCAGGACCTCCAGCACGCTCATCCGGCGCTCGGCGAGCCGCCCGCGCTGGTGTTCGGCGTACGGGCCGACGGCCCCGGCGAGTGGCTCGCCGGTGTGGAGCGCCAGGCTCGTGCGCAGGCTCTCCGCGGCCCGCGCCGGATCGCCCTCGCGGCGCGCGGCCTCCGCCTCCTGGACGCCGCGCTCGAACAGGAGCAGGTCGAGGGAGCCGCCGCTCAGCCGCAGGGCGTACCCCCTGCCGACGGAGGTGAGCAGCTCGGGGCGGGTGCGCGGCGACCTGCCGGGCTCCAGCACCGCGCGCAGCCGGGAGACGTAGGTACGCAGCGCGCCGAGCGCGCGGGGCGGGGCGTCCTCCCCCCAGATCGCGTCGATCATCTCGGCCGGGGTGACCGCCCGCCCCTCCCTGAGCAGGAGCATCGCCAGGATGGAACGTTGCAGCGGGGTCCCCAGATCGAGCTCGGAACCGCCGCGCCATGCCTGGACAGGACCGAGTACGGCGAACCGCAGCCCATCTCCGCTGTCCTGAACAGCCATTTCTCAAATCTCCGCCCAATGGGAAGTTTTATGGCCAAATGATAGATCCTCTCCTGCTTACCCCGTAGGTAGAGGCTTGCTTGTTCGCCGAGACGTTGATTGCACGTCAATCGGCTGTTGAGCTGTGCCCCCAATCCTGGTGTTGCCGGGCATGGCCCCATACGGGGGCGGCCATGCCCGGCATGTCAGTGGATTGCAGGCGCGGATAAAGGGGCTGTAAGTGCGATGCAGGCACCCAGGCCTATCAATAAGCCATGGCTCCTCAAGGAAGCCGGGAGCCGCACCCCTCAAGGAGAACCACCATGCGCCGCTCGATCACCAGAATTCTCGGTCTCGCCGCCGCCACCGCCGTCATCGCGATCGGTGTCCCCGCCCTCGCCACCCCCGCCTCCGCGGCCGCCGCCGCCCCCTCCGCTTCGAACGGCTATGACGAGGAGCCCTGGGGCTACTACTACTCCAAGTACTACGACGACTACCGTGCCGGTGCCAGGGGCAGCGTGTGGGTCGACGACGACGACCGCCTGCACGTCCAGGGCAGGCTCTACGACAAGCACTCGCCGAGCCGGCTCTGCGGCTACGCCCAGTTCAAGTTCGAGACCCACGACGGTGACGAGAACTACTCCTGGGCCCGCAAGTGCGGCAGCAGCGGCTACCAGCGGTTCCACTACGTCGCGGACGAGATCGACAACCTGCAGGTCAGGGTCTGCTACTGGGACAGGCACCAGGCCAAGAAGACATTGTGCGGCAAGTGGCGCTACATCTACGAGATCGAGTCCGACGAGGAGGAGTGACCTTCGGGGCCCCGGGCCCTCGGGATCTCCAGGACCTCCGGCGGGTCCGGCCGGTGGCATCGCCGGCGACACCCGCGATCTCCGTTCGATCCGCTGACCGCGCGAGGCGCCACTCGCTTGCGACGCCGGGCGAACACCAGGCCCGCCCGAGATTTCGGGCGGGCCTTTTGTTCCATTAAGTAATTGAAATACTATTTTTCGACACTATGTGCCTTATGGGTAATGTTTAGCTTTCTATCCTTTTTGACCGTCCACTGCTCCTCGTAATACCGCACGCCGGGTCTCCGTCTCACGCGGCCTCGGCCAGGCCCATCCGCGCGTGCATCCGTTCTCGGACGACCGGCCATTCGTCACTCAGGATGGAGTAGTACGCGGTATCTCGGACCGTGTCGTCGGCGCCTCGGCTCTCCGCCCGCCGCACACCGTCGAGGTGCGCGCCGAGGGCTTCGATGGCGGCCCGGGAGCGTACGTTCCGTATATCGGCCTTGAGGGTTATGCGGTGGACCTGCCAGGTCTCGAAGGCGAGGGAGAGCATCAGATACTTGCTCTCGCGGTTGACGCCGGTTCCCTGCGCGGAGGCGGAGAGCCAGGTGTAACCGATGTCCGCCACGGACGGGACATCGCCCACCGCGCCACGAGCGCCCGGCGGCCAGGGCATGGGGCCCTGCCAGTACTCCAGGTTCATGAGACGGGTGGCACCGACCACGCGATCGGTGTGCAGCCACCGGATGGCGAAGGGCATCGTGCGGCCCTCCGCCTGCTCAGCCAGAGCGGCCTCCACGTAGGAGACCATCTCGTCCCGGCCATTGGGGACGCGAGTGAAGGCGTAAGTGGAACGGTCTTCACTCGCCGCGGCGACGAGGTCGTCGACGACCGCGAGGCTGAGCGGTTCCAGGCGCACGAGGCGCCCGGACAGGGTGACGAAAGCGAGCATGAGCACATAATGGGGGCTCTTTCCCCTGCTTGATACCAAACGACACGAGACATCTTGATGAGCATCGAGGAACGCGCGTGACCTGTGGGTTTCCACGGTAGAAGATCCCGGGCCGGAACCGCCGACGCCACCCCGGAAACCCCTGTCGCCGGAGTGGTTCCGACGGGCCGCGGTCACCCCGCCGCGGGGGCCGCGGCGAGCGGGACGCGCGCGGGGCGCGGGGGCTCCTCCCGCCTCGCGGACAGGCCGGCCAGCGCCTCGCTCAGATGGTCCAGCGAGGCCGAGATCCACGGCAGCGCCAGGGGGTCCGGGGCGTCGAGCGCGGCCAGCCGCAGCCGCGCCGTCTCGCCGTACAGGAGGCTGGTCGCCACCCGCACCCGCAGGGCCGCCGGGTCGTCGCCGAAGGCGTGGCCGGGGAGCACCCCGACGCCGTGCCGGTCGAGCAGGTGGGCGGCCAGGTCGGCGGAGGAGGCGAAGCCGAGCCCGGTGAAGTCGGGGTAGAGGTAGAAACCACCCCGCGGCGCGTCCACCCGCACGCCCGCGCGGACGAACCGCTCGTACACCGCCCGCGCCACCGCGCCGTGCAGCTCGCGGCTCCTGCTCACCCGCTCGACGAGCTCCGGCGGCTCGGTGTAGGCGTACGCCGCCGCCTGCTGGACCGGCGCGGCGGGGCTGGACCAGATCTCGCTCGCCACCGCCAGGAGCCGGTCGCGCAGGGCGCGCGACGGGAGCCGGGCCACGCCGATCCGCCAGCCGCCCAGGGCGAGGCTCTTGCTGAGCCCGCTGGTGATCACGGTCCGCTCCGGGGCCACGTCGGCGGGACTGAGGAAGCCGGTGTCCGGGGAGTGGACCAGGTCGCGGTAGATCTCGTCGGAGATGATCGTCAGGTCGAGCTCGCGGGCGACCTCGGCGATCCGCCGGACGGTGTCCGCCCCGGCGAGCGTCCCGCTGGGGTTGTCGGGGAGCGTGACCAGCAGCGAGCGCACGTCGCGCCCCTTGGCGCGGGCCTGCCCGACCGCCGCGATCACGCGCTCGGGATCCGGCACCCCACCCTCGCCGGGGGGCGTCGGAACGAGCAGGGAACGCGCCCCGACCAGCTCGGCCTGGGCGGCGTAACTGACCCAGCTCGGCATCGGCAGCACGGTGTCGCCGCCGATCGCAAGCAGCAGGCCGTACAGCAGGGGCTTGCTTCCCGGACCGCAGACCACCAGGTCGGGGTCGGTGGGCAGGCCGCGCCGCGACCAGTAGCCGCCGGCCGCCTCGCGCAGCGCGGGCGCGCCGGCGACGGGTCCGTAGCCGTTGAACCCGGACGCCTCGGCCAGCCGCTCGCTCAGTGCCGGATGCACGGGCAGGCCGGCCTCGCCGAAGGCCAGGTGCAGCACGCGCTCACCGGCGCGCCGTCTTCGCTCGATGTCCTCGTTGGCCGCCAGGGTGGCGGAAAGCGTGACGCTCATCGTGGGATCCCTCTCATCGCGGAAGCAGGACGGGACGCGTCCCGGAGCGGCGCGGGTCGTTGTGGAGCGGCTCGGGCCGTCATGGAGCGGTGCGGGCTGTTGTGGAACGGCGCGGGCTGTTGTGGAACGGTGCGGGACGTTGTCGGAACGCCTTCCAGCCTGGTGGGATGGGGGGCATCAGGACAAGCTTCGGTTGTCGTGGGTAGGCGTAAGGAAAACTGATGCTCGATTTACGAAGGCTCATGCTGATCTGTGAATTCGCCCGAAGGGGCAGCATCGCGGCCACCGCGACATCTCTCGGCTACAGCCCCTCGGCGGTCTCGCAGCAGCTGGCCGCGCTGGAGCGCCAGGCGGGCGCGGTGCTGATCGACAGGACCGCCAGGAGCGCGGAGCTGACCGACGCGGGGCGCCGCCTGGTCGAGCACGCCGAACGCATCCTGGCCATGGTGGAGAGCGCCGAGTCCGACCTGTCGGCCCAGGCCGCGACCCCCTCGGGCCGGGTCACCGTGACCGCCTTCCCGACCGCCGCGGTGGCCTTCGCGCCCGCGCTGGCCAGGACGCTGCGCCGGCACGGCGAGCTCACCCTGCGGATGGGACAGGCCCGCTCGGGACGCGGGATGCGCGAGGTGCAGTCGGGGGAGGTGGACATCGCCCTGGTCGACGACTGGTACGGCCGGATGCGCGAGCCCGACACCATGCGGGTCTTCCCGCTGCTGCGTGATCCGCTGGTGCTCGTGGTGCCGCGCAGACACCGGCTCGCCTCTCCCGACATCCCGGTCGACCTGCGGGAGCTGCGCGACGAGCCCTGGATGGCCACCCCGGACGGCGAGCCCTCCCGGCTGGCGGTGGACCGGCTGATGGCCGACGTCGGCGGCCATCGGCCGGTGCCCTGGGAGTTCGAGGGACTGGGCACGATCATCGGTCTGGTCGCCAAGGGCATCGGCATCGCGGCCGTCCCGGCCCTGGCGCTGGCCAGCGGGGTCCGGGGCATCGCCGTCCGCCGGTTTCCCGGGCCGCCGGTGGGCCGGGTCGTGTACGCCGTCGCCCGATCGTCCAGCGTCCACCGCCCCGCCGTCTCCGTCACCCTCCGGGCCGTCCACGTCGCCGCCAGGCTCCTCACCGCCGACCTGGAGGGTGTCGAGCCGGCGTCCCGGGAACGCCCGGAGGATCGGCCGGAGGACGAGGGGGCGCCGGAGTGACGCCGACGTTCATCGGCCGGGGCGAGGGGGGCCGGAGTGACGCCGACGCTCAGGGGGCGTGGGGAGGGTTCGGCCGGGGGTCGAGGGGGTGCCGGAGTGACGGGCTCGGCCGGGGTCCGGCGGTTCGTACCGGGGTGACGTCCGGTCCGGGGGCGCCCGGAGGCTCGTGTCCCGGTAACGTCGGCACGTGCCTCCCACCTACGCCCTTGAGCGGTTGCTGAACGACGGCGGTTCCAAACTGGTCGCCGGGGTGGACGAGGTCGGGCGCGGAGCCTGGGCCGGTCCGGTGGCGGTCTGCGCCGTGGTCACCGACCTGTCGGAGCCGCCCGCCGGGCTCACCGACTCGAAACTGCTCACCCCCGCCCGCCGCGCCGCCATGGTCCCCGAGATCACCGCCTGGGCGGCCGGGATCGGGTACGGCGAGGCGTCCCACGAGGAGATCGACACGCTCGGGATGACCGAGGCCCTGCGCAGGGCGGCGAGGAAGGCGCTGGCCGGGCTTCCCGTCCGGCCCGACGTGGTCGTCCTGGACGGGAAGCACGACTATCTGGGCGCGCCCTGGCCGGTCAGATGCGAGGTCAAGGGCGACCTCTCCTGCGTCTCGGTGGCCGCGGCCTCCGTGATCGCCAAGGTCCGGCGGGACGCCCACATGGCCTCGCTGGGCTTCGAGGAGTACGGGTTCGCCGACAACGCGGGCTATCCCTCACCGGTCCACCAGGCGGCGCTGGCGGCCCTCGGCCCGACGGAGCACCACCGCCTGTCCTGGTCGTATCTGGACGACCTTCCCCGGTGGCGCCATCTCAAGAGGCATCGCAATCCGCTGGCGGGAGAGGGCCAGCTCGGGCTCTTCGCATAGGCGTCCTCGCGTGGGGACGCCCGCGAAGGTCGTCAGCAGTCGACCAGCTCGGGCGTCTGGTTGAGGATCTGCGACCTGGCCGTGACGAACTTCGCGTGGGCGTCGGTGGCGGACGGGTCGAAGACGGCGACCCGGTGGCAGTTCTGGAAGGCCAGCCTCACCCCGAAGTGGCGCTCCAGGGCACCGCGCATGGCGTCGCTGGCGAGAGCCCGCAGGAGCTGGCCGCGAGCGGCCTCGTCCGGCGGGGGCACCGTGTTGTCGGCGAACTCGGCACCGGTGTGCTCGCGCTCCTTGACCAGGCCGGTGATGAGCGACCAGGCGTACGGAAGGGAGTCTCTGACACAGGTGACGAATGCCGCGTCGTCCACCTCACCGGCCTTGGCCTGGTCGAGAAGATCGTTCGAAACGGTCAGCGACATGCTGTGTTCTCCTCACAGAAGGGGATTCATCAGACACTAGGTCGGGCCTACTGATCGCTCCATCTAGCGGGAGAGCGACACTCGCGTGGGCCCGAAGACGAAGCCGGGGTCGACCTGGGCCGCCAGATCCTCGCCCGTGGCCCTGTTGGCCCAGGCCTCCGCGTTGCGGAGGTGGAACTGCACGGCCTGGCGCCCGAAGCGGAACCAGTCTTTCTCCTGGGCGTCGAGGTGGTCGAGGATCGTGCCCAGGGCCCGGGAGTTGGCCGGTTCGAGGTCCCGGAGGGTGAAGGGGCGGCCCTGCTCCATCGCGCGGATCGCCGCGGAGTGCTCCAGGCAGACCAGCAGGTCGTCGCCGACCTGGTCGCGCAGGAACGCCACGTCTCCCGGACCGTGGATCTTGTTGCCCACCACCGCGACCGGCACGCCGTAGTCGGCGGCGTAGTCGCGGTACTGCCGGTAGACGCTCACGCCCTGTCGGGTCGGCTCGGCCACCAGGAAGGTCATGTCGAA
This sequence comes from Streptosporangium sp. NPDC002721, assembly GCF_042888905.1. Lineage (NCBI taxonomy): Bacteria > Bacillati > Actinomycetota > Actinomycetes > Streptosporangiales > Streptosporangiaceae > Streptosporangium > Streptosporangium sp. NPDC002721. The sequence goes on along the minus strand of NZ_JBIAQI010000003.1, from coordinate 147,049 downwards.
GCGGGTGAACAGTCCCGAGGCGAAGGAGTCGGCCCCGGCCGTCATGTCGACCACGACGTACTCGCCCGCGCCGTCGAGCAGATGGTTCAGGTAGAGCTCCACGGCGCCGACCTTGGAGTGGTAACACGCCACCCCGAGGTCGTCCTCGTCGAACGGCCCGGTGACCATGAGCCGGGGTCCTTCGGGCGTGGCGACGGAGAACCCGGTGTGGATCGGGTCGTCCTGCTCGTCGAGGCGGAGCAGCCGCGAGCCGGACCCCGGCGGGGTGGTCTTGACCATCGCGGCAGCCGACGAGATGCGGGGATTGTCGCCCCGCAGGTATTCCTTGATCTCGGTCAGGTGCGAGCCCATCGGCCTGGGCAGCGCGCCGTCGGCCATCCCCAGCGCCATGCCCAGGTGCTGGTTGATGTCGGCGTCGACGGCCACGACGGGGCCGCCCCGGCTCGCGGTGTATCTCGAGAAAAGCGCCGACAGAGTCGTCTTGCCGCTGCCGCCCTTGCCGACGAACGCCACCCTCATAACGACGATCCAATCTGATTATGAAAATCATTTCAAGCACTTCGGGGGCCCATCATGCCACGACGGGCGGGGGCGCGGGGTGCGTATCGCGAGGAGAGAGGGGGGCGCGTTCGTGTCGCGAACGCGGGCGAGAGTGATCTCTCGTGACGGTTAGGGACAAAAGGGGCGAGAGAAAACGCCTGCCATGTCATGACCGGCGCCGAAGGTCCGCTCTTGCCGCTTCGAGGTCTCCTGTACGGACTTGGCGATTTCCTTGGGGATGGACGGGGTGGATGTTTACCGTCGCTGCCGGTGGGACACGGCCGGTTCGGGTATCCCACCCCGAGTCGGTTGATCTTGAGCCCCCCTGCGAGATCGTGGACAAGGGTCAGCAAGGGGCTTTGGTGGTACACAGCGGTACCTGGTCGCGTCGCGTTTCCGCACGGCGGGTTATTGAGCGGGTTGTTGGACGGCGGTTCTCCGGACGAGGTGCCTCCGGGGGGTGGTTCGCCGAGGGGGAGGTCCCCGGGCGATGGTCTCCCGAGGGGGGAGCCTCCGGATCGCGGCTTTCCGAATGGCAGGTCTTCGGGGGGCGGGGCTCCGGGCGGCGGGTCCGGGGAGTCGCCGCGTGGGGGGTCGCGCTCGCGGTGCTCGCGGTGCCCGTGACGCCGTCGCCGGTTCTCGCCGCGTCCGGGCGGGGGGTGGCGGAGACGTCCTCGCCGTCCCTCCGGGCGGAGAAGAAGTTTCCCCCCGTTCCTGTCGTGGGCGGGAAGTCCTCGTCCGTGCCGGCGAAGAACCTGCCCGTGCCGCTGGAGGAGGAGCCCTCGGCCGTGCCGGAGGGGGGTTCGTCCGTGCCGATGAAGGACTCGTCCGTGCCGGCGAAGGACTCGTCTGCGTCGACGGAGGGCTCGTCCGTGCCGGCGGGGGGTTCGGCCGTACCCGCTGAGAAAACCGAGGAGGGCGAGGTGGCGTCGTCCCCCCGGGCCGATGCCGCCTCGGAGTCCGGTGGGACGTCCGCTTCTGTCCGGACGGTGGATGGGGCGCCCGTGCCCGTACCGGCGGAGGGTGAGGGGCCCTCGCCCGCGTCCGTGACGGGGAAGCGGGTCGTACGGGCGGCCTCCGGTGGCGAGGGCCGTGCGGCGGCGGGGGCTGGAAAGCCGGAGGTCGAGATCACCAAGACGGCCTGGCCCGTCCTCGCCAAGCCCGGACAGAAGGTCGCCTACACCGTCGAGCTGCGCAACACCGGTGGCAGCGGCCGCCGGGGGTTCACCTTCACCGACGACCTGTCGGGCCTGCTCGACGACGCGCGCTTCGACCACGACCAGTGGGCCACGTCGGGCACGGTGTCCTTCACCGCGCCGAAGGTGACCTGGACCGGTGACGTGGCCGCCGGTCAGACGGTGAAGGTCACCTACGGCGTCACGGTGGACGACCCCCCGGCTGGGGACCTGCGTCTCTCCGGTGAGCTGGTCGGCCCCGAAGGCTCCAACTGCGCGGTCGGGTCCGCCGATCCCGCCTGCGGAAACCTCGGCGCGCCCGGTCTGCCGCTGTTGTACGTCCTCATGACCGCCGACAGGGAGACCGCCGGCCCCGGTCAGGCGGTCGCCTACACGATCACCGTCGGCAACGTCGGCAACGCCGCCTACCAGGGGGCCAGGCTCACCGGGGAGCTCTCCCGGGTCCTCGACGACGCGACCTACAACGGCGACGCGCGGGCCACGAGCGGCACCGTCTCGTACGGCGCGCCGAAGCTGGCCTGGAACGGCGACATCCCGACGGGAGAGACGGTCACGATCACTTACAGCGTGACCGTCGGCACCTCGGGCGCCGGGGACGGGATGCTGGACAGCGCCGTCCAGGCACCGGGGGGCGGGACGAACTGCCCTGACCCGGTGCCGTGGTCCGCCAGGCGCGCCGCCCCCGTGCCCGACGCGGGTTTCGGCTGCGCGCAGCGGGTCGCCATAAGGGGGACGACGACCACCGGGCCGGTCGGGCCCAGGGTTTCCGGGTCCGGGTCCGGATCTGAGTCCGGGTCCGAGTCCGGGTCCGGGTCCGGGTTTGAGTCCGGGTCCGGGTCCGGTGACGCCGCGGTGGGCGTGGCGCCCGGGGCCGGCTGCCCGGCGGGGTCTACCGGCCCCGGCTGCGGGACGGGACCGGCGGGGAACGCCTCCGCGCCGGTGCCCGGCTCCGACTCCAGCCCTGGTCCTGGTTCCGCTCCTGATTCCAATTCCAACTCCGGTGCTGGTTCCGGCTCCGGTTCCAACCCCAACTCCGGTTCCGCTCAGACGTCGGCGCCCGGCTCCAACTCCGGCTCCGGTCCTGATTCCGGCCCCGGCTCCGATTCTGGTTCCAACCCCAACCCCAACTCCGGTGCCGGTCCCGCTCAGGCGTCGGCGTCCGCTTCGGGGGCGGTGTCCGGTCCGGATGCCGTGCCGATGCCCGCTCCGGGGTCGGTGCCCGATCCGGATGCCGTACCGGTGCCCGGGGCGCTACCCGTTCCCGGGCGAGTGCCGGTGTCCCCTTCGGGGCCCGCACCCGTCTCCGGTCCGGAGACGGCCCTGGCGCCCGCGCGGGTGCCGGAACCGCCCGTCGCGCCGTCGTGCGGGCCGGGTGGCAGGGGGCGGTCCTTCGCGGTTCCCTGTCCTGAGGACGGGCCTCGCAAGGGACCGGCCGGTCCCTCGCTACCCTTCACGGGGCTGCCGTTCTGGCCGGTCCTGGTCGGCCTCCTGCTCTTCGGCCTCGGTCTGGCCCTGCGGTGGCGTACCCGGGAAGGAAGGCCCTAGCCGGGCGCTCATCGCGGCCGGGGGCCGGGTCAGATCGCCGGCATCCGGCGGCGACGGCGGAGCAGGAGCGCGCCGGTGGCCAGTCCCGCGGCGACGGCGCAGGCCAGCGAGACCGGCAGGACCCAGTCGGCCGTCTTCTCCGGTACGGCCACGGTGTTGATGTCCGTGGCGCAGACCAGCACGGGGCCGGTGGCGCTCCTGCGGGCGCAGGCCGTCGTCGCCAGGTTCCGCAGCGCGGCCCCCGCGACGGCGCCCACCCGGGCGCTCATGTGGACGACGGTGTCCTTCTGGGGCGGGACGTTCACCGTCCACGCCACCTTGCCCTGCTTCACCCGCCCTCCGGCGTCGGCTTTCACGAAGGTCATCGACGGCGGCAGGGACTGCACCAGAAGGACGCGCCTCAGCTGGCTGGTCCCCTGGTTGCTGATGCGGAGCGTGTACGTGTTCTCCGCGCCGGGAGTGATCTCCCTCGCCCCGTCGTCGAGGGAGATGGAGACCGAGGGGACCGGATCGGCCCAGGCGAAGGGCCCTCCAACAGGGAATGCGGCGATTGCGGCGAGCAGTCCCGCGCTCGCCAGATGACGTTTCATCCTCGAACCTCCATGATGACAGTGAGTAATCACTCCATAACAGCATTCCGGCCCTCGCGGGTGCTCTCAACGCGCCGGACGCGCCGAGCGTGTCGTCCGCGCGGGTCGCCAGGTCACCGGGTCACCGGGTCACCGGGACGCCCGGCCGTCAGTGGCAGGCGGAGTCGAGGATGACGGCGTTCGTCTCGGCGGGCCGGTTCGCGTTCCTCCGGTTTCCGGCCTGGAGGGCGGGCGCGGAGCGGGGCGGGGCGGGCGGTGCCTCCAGGGCGGAGATGACCTCGCGCCTGATCAGGTGGTAGTCGGGCGCGCCCGAGTAGATCAGCGGGGGGACGAACTGGAGGCTCCTGATCCTGGAGTCCTTCACCTTCTCCGCCAGCTCGATCAGGTCGGGCAGCAGCTGCCGCGGTATGTCGGTGGAGATCGCGTCGACGGCGGCGGTGGCCAGTTTCTCGAAGCTCTGGAAGACCGCCACCGGGTCGGCCTGCTTGGCGACGGCGTTCAGCAGGCACTTCTGGCGGCCCATCCGCACGTAGTCGTCGCTGTCGGTGCGGGACCTGCCGTACCAGAGCGCCTCCTCGCCCGAGAGTCTCCGCCTGCCCGCCTCGATCAGGCCCTCGTTCTGCCTGCCGTATACGATGGGGTCCTTGATGCGGACCCGTACGCCGCCTATCGCGTCGACGATTTCCACGAAGCCCCTCATGTCGACCATTGCGTAATAGGGGATGTCGAGCCCGAGGATGCCGCTGATCGTTCTTTTCAGGAGTGTCGGGCCGCGGTGCCGTTTGTTCTGCCTGGGCACCATTTCCGGATAGTCCTCGGCGTACTGGTAAATCTCGTTGAGCATGCCCGGCGTGTACGGCGGCTCGCCCTGGAAGCCGTAGGGGAAGCGGTCGCGGGCCGGGCCGGGCGGCATCGGGACGTCCTCCAGGTTCCTGGGCAGGCCGAACAGCACGGTGTCGCCGGTCCGGGTGTCGACGCTGGCCACGGTCATGCTGTCGGTGCGCACGCCGGTCCGGTTGGCCGCGGCGTCCGCGCCGACGAGCAGGATGTTGAGCCGCTTCAGGCCCTTCCACGGGTCCACCGGGATCGGCGTGACGCTCTCGGCGAAAACCGAGGTCACGACGTTGTGGGAGAGGTAGGCCAGCCGGGCCGCGTAGGCCATCGGAGTGATCACCAGCACGCACAGCACGCCGACGGCGGCGGCGGAGAGGTACCGGGCCGAGGGAGGCGCCGACTCCGGCCGTACCAGCAGGTAGGAGTGGACGATCACGGCGACGGCGGCGGCCGCGACCAGCATCGCGGTGAGCGCGAAGGCCCACAGCCAGGCCGGTTGCACGGCGAGGGAGAGCAGCGAGGGCCCGGCGGTCAGCCAGGCGGTCGCGGCGGCCCCGGCGAGGATGAGCTCGACTCCCATCAGGAAGGCACCGGTCAGGCGGCGGCCCGTCCAGATGTGGGCCAGCCCCCACAGAACGGCCGAGCCCAGTGTCAGTGCCAGGCTCGATCCGACGCCTGTTCGCCCCGTATTGCCTGCCATAGCCGTGACATCTCCTGCCCGTCAGCTCCGTCAGCCCAATACGTCGCAGGTTAGTAACGGTTTTCGGTTGAATCGGCTATGTGATTGTTCGACGCGCTGGGGATGGTGGGTCAAGGTTTGTAAACCAGATTCCGCCGTCAAGATGGCACTGAGCTTCAAGTTCGCGTCAAAAAGAGCCTGTAACCGGTTTTGTCAGGCAAACATGGGGATTTCCAGGTAAAGCGGTTAGGGGGGCTCGTGCGTAGAGTGATCGGTTCGATTTTGATCGCGCTCGGATGCCTGCTCGCTCCCTTCGCCCTCACCGCCCACTGGGCGGCGACCGACATCGCGGACCCTGACCACTACATCCGCGAGGTGACCCCGCTGGCCGCCCACCCGGCCGTGAAGAACGCCGTCACGAACCGCGTCACCGACGAGATCGTCCTGCGGTTGCGCGGGCTGGGGCTCTCGGTCGGCGGGGAACTCATCCGTGAGACGGTGAAGGACGGCGTCGACGACGACTTCGCCATCGCCTGGGTGGAGATCAACAAGCTGACGCACCGCCGGTTCCTCGCGATCCTGGGTCACGACCCGAACCCCCGCGCGCAGGAGGACGGCGTCGGCTACGACCTCGCCCCGGTGTACGAGCTGGTCAAACGGAAACTGCAGGTCGCCGGCATAGGGGCCGCCTCGCGCCTGCCCGAGTCGCACCCCGTCACCCTGCTGCTGCCCACCTCCGCCATGGTCATGATCGACAAGGTCTACGACGAGCTGATCTCGCTGAGGTGGGTCCTGGTGGGCATGTCGCCGGTCCTGATCGCCGCGGGGGTGTACCTGGTCCGCGACCGGTACACCGTGCTGATCGGCGCCGGGCTCGGCCTGGCCGCGAGCATGCTCACGCTGGCGATCGCCATGTCCGCGGTCCGCAACGTCTATCTGCCCGGTGTCGTCGAGGGCGGCCTGTCGTACGCCGCCGTGGTCGCGATATTCGACGCGCTGACGGCCTTCCTGAGGAACGCCCTCCGGGTGGTCTTCGCGCTGGGCCTGCTCATGGCGGCGGCGGCCTTCTTCTTCAGGGGCAGGTCCATCCGTACCAGGCTCGCGGCGGCGGCGTTCGAGAGCCGCTCTCACCAGTCGGCGGAGCCCTCGAAGGACGTTCCCGAGGGGTGATAGCCGAGCCGGGCGCGCGCGGCGGTGATGTCGAGGGTCCGCTCGACGGCCAGGTGGCCCGCGGCGTAGCGGGTCAGCCGGGGCGGGCGCCGGAGCAGCCGGGACGCGGTCTCGGCGACGGCGGCGAGGGGGTCCGCGAGCCTGAGCGGCAGGTAGTACGGTTCGGCGTCGACGCCGCGTTCCCGGAGGATCGCGCGCAGGGCGTCGTCGAGCACGACGGGCTCGGCGTCGGTCACGTTGAAGACGCCGCGGTCGACCGGTCCCTCGGCGGCGAGCAGGCAGGCCCGGACCAGGTTGTCCACCGAGGTCAGGCTGATCCGCTGGCGGCCGTCGCCCACCGCGATCAGCCTGCCGCCCCTGACCGCGCCGAGGACCCGGGGGAGCAGCGTGGTGTCCCCCCTGCCGTAGACCGCGTGCGGGCGCAGGACGACCGCCCGCTCCAGGCACCTCTCCGCGGCGGCCTTCGAGGCGCCGTACGCGTTGGCGTACCGCCCGACCGGGGCGGCGTCCTCGGTGGCCATCACGGTCGGCCGGAACGGGTCGTAGACGCTCGCCGTGCTGACGTGCACGAACCTGGCGCCGGGGAAGGCGGAGGCGGCGTTGCGGGTGCCGTCCACGTTGGCGGCCCAGATCTCACGCGGCGGCCCCCAGTCCGTGACGCTCCCCGCGCAGTGGATCACCACGTCCACCTCCTCCGGGAACGTCGCGGGACGGGGGCCGAGCAGATCCCACGAGGTGTACGGGGCGCCGCCGACGTGCCCGGCGTCCACCTCGGGCCGCCTGCCGAAGGCCGACACCGCCCAGCCCCGCGCCACGGCCGCCCGGCAGACCGCGCCCCCCACGAATCCGGAGGCGCCTGTCACCGCGATCCTCGGCCCTCGCTTGCCAGGTGTGGCCGATAGCCCAGGCACGGAGGGGAGGTCAGGCACGGCGGGTGACCAGGTCTCGCAGGGCGGCCCGGTCGAGCTTGTCGGCCCGGCCCGAGCGGGGGAAGGCGTCGAGCGGCTCGATCCGGTCGGGCATGGCCGCGGCGTCCACGATCTCGGGAAGGGCCCTGCGCAGCAGGTTCTCGTCGTAGCCGTCCGCGGGCACGACGGCCAGCACGACCTCCTCGTCCCCGGTCTCGGGGTCGGGGAGCCCGACGATCGCGGCCTCGGCCACCCCGGGCAGCGCCGCGACACCGGACTCGTACAGGCCCGGGTAGATGTTGAACCCGTCGCGGAGGATCATGTCCTTCTTCCGGCCGAGCAGCACCAGCCGGTCCCCTTCGAGCCGGACCAGGTCGCCGGTGGCGATCTCCCGCAGCGGTTCCTCGCCGAGGTAGCGCCGCGCGAGGTGGGGGCCGGAGACGAACAGCTCGCCGTCCTCGGCGATCCGGACGCCGACGCCGGGCAGGGGCACCCCGAGCAGGTCCCCGCCCGCCTGGGCCAGCTTCTCCCGGGCGGACGCGATCGCGATGGGGAGCGCCTCGGTCATCGCGTAGACCGACAGGATCTCGGGCCCCGCCTCGATCGCGCGGCGGAGCACGCCCGGCGGGGCGGGGGCGGCGCCCAGCAGGAGGTAGCGGAGGGTTCCGGGGAGCCTGGGGGTCTCGCGCAGCAGCCTGTCCAGGTGGACCGGGACGGCGAAGGTGTGGGTGGCCCGCCGCGCGGCCAGTTCCGCGGCGAGGTCGCCGCCCCCGGGCAGCGACCAGGTCGCCCCGGCCAGCAGGGCGGGGAGCCCGAGCATCAGCTGGTCGGTGTGCACGACGTCACCGGGGCCCAGCGGGAACGCGCTCCTGAACATCTCCAGCCCGGCCGCGAGGGACCCCCGGGTGTGCACCACCCCTCTCGGGCGTGCCGTGGTCCCCGAGGTGAAGATCACCGCCGCTGGTTGGTCCGGGTTCGTCCCGTACGCCTCCCGCCTGGCCTCGCCGTCTCGATAACCCTCCCGGCCGCTGTTCCGGCCGGTCTCCCGAGCCGCAGGGTCGGTGGAGGCGCCGGACGGCCGGAGGATTCCCCAAGCCGCAGGGTCGGTGGAGGCGCCGGACGGCCGGAGGATCCGGGAGAGCCGCAGTGCTCCCCGGGGGACCCCGGGCAGCCACGGGCCCGCGTACAGGTGGCGGACGGGGTGGCCGGGAAGCGGGTCCGCGAGGTCCGGCAGGAGCAGGCCCCGGCGGCGGGCCAGGCCCCTGAGCGGGCCGCTCAGGGTGTAGAGCAGGGACTCGCTGACCACCCACGCGGGCCGGGCCGCGGCCATCCGGGCCGCGAGCACGTCGGGCGCCAGGCCGGGGTCCGCGAGGACGAGCGTCCCGCCCGCCGCCACGGCTCCCAGCGCCAGCGCCACCGCGTCCACCCCGGGCCGCACCGCGAACAGCACCCCGTCCCCGGGCCGCATCCGGCCTTCCGGCCGGGGCCCGTTTTCCGGCCGCGTTCCACCTTCCGCTCGCGTTCCACCTTTCGCTCGCGTTCCACCTTTCGCTCGCGTTCCGCTTTCCGCTCGCGTTCCGGCGTCCGGGAGCGCCCTGTCTTCCGGCCGCGCCCCGTCTTGCGGCGGCGCCCCGTCTTCCGGTCGTGCTTCGTCTTGCGGTGGTGGCCCGCCCATCGCGTCGCGGACCGCCGAGACCCGGCGGGCCAGCTCGCCGTAGGTGATCTCGCGGCCCCGGCCGTCGACGATGGCGGTACGGCCCGGCTCCCGGGCGGCGACCGTCATGATCCCGCCGATGATGTCGTTCACGCGGCGTCGACCCGGCCGATCCACAGGTGCTCGTAGGTGGGGATGAGGACCCCCCTGGCCGCGCGTCGCCGTACCACGCGCACCCGGTGGGAGAGCAGGACGGAGGCCACCGCGCGGATCTCGGCCAGGGCGAGCGGGTAGCCGATGCAGAAGTGCGGGCCCGCGCCGAACCAGAGCCTGCGCAGCTCGGGCGGGTGAGGGCGGGAGGGGTCGAAGGGGCCGTACGCCCTGGCGCAGTTGTGGGTGACGATCAGCACCCGGTCGCCGGGGCGTACCGCCGTGTCCCCGACGCGCGCCGGGGCGGCCACCGAGCGCAGCATCAGCGGGGTCGGCGTGGTGACCCGCATGGCCTCCTCGATGACCGTGTCCAGGTCGCCGACCGGGGTCCGGTGGTCGTGCAGGAGCGCGATCAGCCGGGGGACGAACGTGGCGACGGTCTCGGTACCGGTGAGGAAGAACGCCCCGGCCGCGCCCCTGGCCTCGGCCACGGACAGCCCCTGCGCCCGCATCCGGCCCATCACCGTGGACTCGTCCCCGGCCTCGTAGGCGGCCTGCGCGATGTCCCCGATCCGGTCGAGCACCCGCCTGGCGACGGCCACCTGCCGGTCCGACAGCCGCCGCGAGCGCAGCGAGACCATCGAGACGACCCGTTCCCCGTCGGCGAACAGTTCCCTGGCCCGTGCCTCGGAGACCTCGCCCAGCCCGATCACCCGGCAGATCACCGCTCCGGCCATCAGGCGCATCGCGTCCACCAGGTCGACCGTCTCGCCCCGCCCCAGGCGCGCGGAGAGGTCGTCGAGCGGCCCGCGGAGCACGTCGTCCACCAGCGAGGACACGTACCCGGTGGTGAACAGCGGCATCAGCTTCCTGCGGAGCGCGAGATGGCCGGGTCCCTCCATGTTGAGCAGCACGGAGGGGCCGAGCACGGGCGTCCACAGGTCGCCGGGCGAGCCGGGGCCGTCCTTGCGGAACCGCTCGTCCATCAGCACGGCCCGCGCGACGGCGGCGTCGTTGACCACGACCCCCAGCCCGGGGACGCGCACCACGGGCCCGAGCCGGGCCAGCAGCCGCATGAGCGGGTAGGCGAAGGGGTGGGCGGCCAAATAGAGGCGGGTCTCGTGGTTCACCGGACGTCGATCACTTCGGGCCGGTAGTGGTGGTCGGCGTACCAGGCGAGGGTGCCCGCGAGGCCGTACGCCCGCAGCCTGCGCACCGAGCCGAAGACCACCACGTCGCGACGCGAGGCGTACGCGGGGGTGAGGGTGCGCACCCGGTTGACCAGGGCGCGGTCCTCGTGGACCTCCTCGATCGCGGTCCGGGGGAAGCCGCCCGCGCGCTCGTAGAGGTCCGCGGTGATGGCCAGGGTGGCGCCGGGCATCATCACGTACGGGCCCAGGTAGCGCGGGTCCCTGTTGCCCGGCCGGAAGCGGCCGAAGGTCGCCGCCACCTCCACCACGAACGGGATGAGGTGGCGCTCCCAGAACTTCAGCCGGAACTCGTCGGTCCGGGGCCGCAACTGCCCGCCGACCATCTCCAGCCCGTCGCCGAAGGCCCGCCGGATGTTGCGCACCCAGTCGGGGCGGGGCAGGCAGTCGGCGTCGGTCCTGGCCAGGTGGGTCGCCCCGTGCGCGATGGCGTGGCGCATGCCGGTGTCGGAGGCGGCGCCCGTGCCCTTCCTGGTCTCGACGACCACCTGGACGCCGTGCCGCCGTACGACCTCGGCGGTGTCGTCGGTGCTCGCGTTGTCCACCACGAGCAGTGTGAAGTCCTGATCCTCCTGCGCGGCCAGCGCCCGCAGCGTCGCCTCGATGCCGGGGGCCTCGTTGTAGGCCGGAACGATCACCCAGAGGTTCATCGCGTCTCCTCCGGCGTCACGCCGGCGCCGGTCTGTCGCGTCTTCGCCGGCGTCACGCCGGTGCTGTTCCGTCGCGTCTTCGCCGGCGTCACGCCGGTGCCGGTCCGTCACATCTCCGCCAGCATCACGCCGGTGCTGATCCCGCCGCCGAGCCCGAGCAGCGCCACCCGGTCGCCCGGCCGCCAGCCGCCCAGCGCGAGCTGGAGCGGCAGCGTCGTCGAGGCGCAGTTGCCGTGCTCGGGAAGGCTCACCACCAGCTTCTCCTCGGGGATGTCGAGCACCTGGGCGAGGAAGCGCAGGTAGGGCAGCGCCACCTGGTGGACCGCCACGATGGCGAAGTCGTCCCAGGTCAGGCCGGTGCGCTTGAGCGCGTTGAGGAAGATGTCCGGGCCGACCGCCTCGAAGGCCTCCTTCAGCCTGCGCCCGTCGCCGCGGAAGTAGGAGTACTCGGGGTCGCGGGGGTGCGCCGTACCGCCTCCGGGCAGGGTGCCGACCGCCCAGGCCGTGGAGTCGGCCGCGAAGTCGCGGTAGAAAATGCCACGTTCCACATCGGCGGCGACCGTGACCGCGGCCCCGGTGTCCGACAGCGTGTAGCCCGCGAAGGAGTCGACGAACTGCGCGCGGTCCCTGACCCGCCAGCGGATCGCCCGCGACGGGATCTCACCCGAGCAGACCAGCACCTTGCGGTGCGCGCCGGTCAGGATCAGCGCCTCGGCGATCTGGATGCCGTTGAGCATGCTGTTGCAGGCGTTCTTGACGTCGAACACCGGGCACGAGAGCCCCAGCTTGGCCGCGACGATGTGCGCGGTGGCGGGCTCGACCATGTCCTGGGAGGCCGACGCGAAGACGAGCAGGTCGACGTCGGCGTGGTCGAGCTCGCGGGCCGCCTCCACGGCCAGGTCCGACGCCTGCTGGTCCTCGCGGGCCACGTGACGGCGCCGGATTCCCGTCATCCGCTCGACGACGCCTCCGTGGGGCACGTAACCCTCGATCCGCCGTTCGACGTCAGCGCTGGAGACGGTCCGCTCCGGCAGATACGCCGCGACGCCCGTGATCCGGGCTTTCATTGGTCTCCCTAAACAGCGTCAAGTCTCCCCATGTTCGCGCAATGTATCTAAAAGACGACGATTTGTCCTGATCGTGTGCTGGCTGAGGGGCACAGAAGGAGAAGGAGACCCACTGTGGTATGAGCCGGTCGTGAAGGGGTAGCGGGTGCCGCCATGAGCGACGTTCGGACAGGACCGGTGACCACGAAGGTCCCCGCGCGGTTGGACCGGTTGCCATGGTCGCGGTGGCACTGGATGGTCGTCATCGGGCTCGGCACCGTCTGGATCCTCGACGGTCTCGAAGTGACGATCGTCGGCAACCTCTCCGCCCGGCTGGCCCAGGAGGGCAGCGGCCTGGCGATCACCCAGGCCCAGGTCGCGGGTACCGCGGCCGCCCTCTACGTGGCCGGGGCGTGCCTGGGGGCGCTGTTCTTCGGCTGGCTCACCGACAGGTTCGGCCGCAAGAAGATGTTCATCATCACGATGGTCGTCTACCTGGTCGCCACCGCCGCGACGGCGTTCTCGTTCTCGGCCTGGTGGTTCTTCCTGTTCCGGTTCCTGACCGGGTTCGGCATCGGCGGTGAGTACGCCGCCATCAACTCGGCCATCGACGAGCTCATCCCGAGCCGCCACCGGGGCAGGATCGACATCATCATCAACGGCAGCTACTGGCTCGGCGCCGCGGGCGGCGCGCTGCTGACCGTGCCGCTGCTCAACAACCTGCCGGTGAACATCGGCTGGCGCGTCGCGTTCGGCATGGGCGTGGTGCTCGGCCTGGCCATCCTGCTGGTACGCAGGAACGTGCCGGAGAGTCCCCGCTGGCTGTTCATCCACGGCCGTGACGAGGAGGCCGAGGGGCTGGTCGACGGGGTGGAGAGGCGGATCGAGCAAGAGAAGGGCGTCAAGCTCGACGAGCCCTCGCAGTCGATGACCATTCACCAGCGCAAGTCCATCGGGTTCGGCAGGATCGCCCACACCATGGTCGCCCGCTACCCGAAGCGGACGGTCCTCGGGCTCTCGCTCTTCATCGGCCAGGCGTTCCTCTACAACGCCATCACCTTCGGGTACGCGCAGATCCTGTCGACCTTCTTCGGCATCGAGACCGAGACCGGCTACTACTTCGCCGTCATCGCGGTGGGCAACTTCCTGGGCCCGCTCCTGCTCGGCCGGTTCTTCGACACGATCGGCCGCATCCCGATGATCTCCGGCACCTACATCCTGTCCGGGGTGCTCCTCTTCGGCACGGCCTGGCTGTTCAACCAGGAGGTGCTGACCGCGACGACGCTCACCGCCTGCTGGTGCGTCGTGCTCTTCTTCGCCTCCGCGGGGGCGAGCTCGGCCTACCTGACCGTCAGCGAGATCTTCCCGATGGAGACCCGGGCCATGGCCATCGCGTTCTTCTTCGCGATCGGCACCTTCGTGGGCGGCGTGTCCGGGCCGCTGATCTTCGCCGGCCTCGTCGAGAGCGGCAGGCCCGGTGACACCGCCTTGGCCTTCTGCATCGGCGCGACCCTCATGATCGCCGCAGGGCTGGTGGAGCTCTTCCTCGGGGTCAAGGCCGAGGGCAGGGGCCTGGAGGACATCGCCGAGCCGCTGAGCACCACCCCGGACTGAGCGGTACGGCCAGCCGGGAGTTCGTGATCCCCTGTCGCGGGTTTGACGGCTCTCGGTCGCGGCAGAGGACCCATAAGATCATTTTTCGTGATCGGCCGGGTTCGCCGTGATCGACCTCGCCGGGCTGAACATCGTCACCCGCACCGTGATTCGTGATTCTGCTGGAGGTATGCATGCGTGACACAGCTCGTGCGTTCGCCGTGACCACCGCCGCCCTCGCCCTCGGGCTGAGCGCCTGCAGCGCGGGAGGGACGGCCGACGGCCGGCCGGTCCAGCAGGCCGTACCCGACGCGGGGGAGAAGACCGGGAAGACCGGGAAGCCGGCCGGACCCGTCACTCTGAAGTACTGGACCTTCTCCCCGCCCGCGGACGCGCTGAAGAGGGCGATCACCGCGTTCGAGCAGGCCAACCCCGGTATCGAGGTCGAGCTGCGCACCTTCGACGAGGCCGGCTACCGCGAGCGGCTGCCCGAGGCGCTCGACGGGGACGAGGCGCTCGACGTCGTCGGTCTCCACATCCCGACGATGACCCGCGCCGTCGCGAACCGGCTCCGCCCGGTCGAGGACTGGAAGGACAAGGTCTCCGGCGACTGGGTCGAGGGACTCGACGAGGGCGCGGTGGAGCAGACAGGGAAGGCCGCCAAGGACGGCAAACTCTACTCCGTCCCGATGGGATCCAGCGGCGGCGCGGTCATGTACTACAACGCCGCTCTCCTGTCCGAGCTCGGGGAGTCCTTCCCCGAGACGGCCGCCGACCTGGAGTCCATCGTCATGCGGGTCAAGAAGGAGATTCCCGACCTCCGGCCGGTCGTCTTCTCCGGGGAACCGCGCAGGCAGGAGGAGCTGCTGTTCACCGTCGCGAGCCAGACCCACCCGACCCTCTCCGACGACCTGCTGGCCGGTGACAAGCCCTGGAACGGCCCCGAGATGGTCTCCGCCCTGACCGCGTACCGGTCGCTGTTCGACAGGGGCGTGCTGGCGAAGTCGGGGCTGGCCCTCAAGGGCGACCGCCCGGCCGAGCTCTTCCGCGACGGCAAGGCCCTGTTTTTGGTGGACGGCTCGGGCCGGAGCCCGATGCTGTCCGCGTCCTACCGCAAGACCGGGAAGATCTCCGTCAAGAAGGTCGGCGCGGGGCCCTTCCCGACCATCCTGCCGGGTGCCGAGCACGCCGTGCGCAGCACGCCCGAAGTGGGGCTGGCCGTCCCCAAGGGGTCCAAGCACGTGGCCGAGGCGGCCGCGCTGATCGAGTTCCTCACCGCGGGCGACGGCGTCTCCGGCTGGGCCGGAGACCTGGCGATGATCCCCTCGCGTGAGGACTTCCGGCCGGCCTCGTCCGTCTTCGCCGCCTCGGAGAGCAAGGACGGCTACGCCGCGATCGAGGAACTCGTCAGGGACGGCGACTCCCTGAACGTCCCCGACGAGGTCTTCCTGAAGCGCGCCGAGGGCGACGCCATCCTCGACGTCGCCCACGGCCGGACCACCGCGAAGAAGGCGGCCGACCTCCTGCAGAAGGAGTGGTCCCGCGGTCAGTGACCGCTCCTCTTCCGTAAAGTCCCCGGGGCGCCCTGCCGGGTCAGGCGTCCACGAGCCGGAAGGTGCGGCGGTAGGCCATCGGCGAGACGCCGATGGCCCCCTGCAGGTGCTGGCGGAGCGAGGCGGCGGTGCCGAACCCCGACCGCAGGGCGACGCCGTCCACCGGCAGGTCGCTGGTCTCCAGGAGCCGCCGGGCCAGCTCGATCCGCTGCAGGATGAGCCACTGTCCGGGGCTGAGGCCCATCTCGTCGCGGAAGCGCCGGGTGAAGGTACGGCGGCTCATCCGGGCGTGGGCGGCCAGCTCGCTGAGGGGGAGCGGCTCGTGCAGCCGCTCCAGCGCCCAGGTCCTGGTCGCCGCGGTCGTCGCGGCGGTCGGGGCGGGCAGCGGGCGCTCGATGAACTGGGCCTGGCCGCCGTCGCGCCACGGGGGGACGATGCATCGCCTGGCCACGCGGTTGGCGACCTCGGTGCCGTGGTCGCGCCGGACGATGTGCAGGCAGAGGTCGATCCCCGCGGCCACCCCGGCGGAGGTGAGCACGTCCCCGTCGTCCACGAACAGCACGCTCGGGTTGACCTTGACCCGGGGGAACAGTTCCTGGAAGTGGTCGGTGCTGCTCCAGTGGGTGGTCGCGGGACGGCCGTCGAGCAGCCCGGCCGCCGCGAGCACGTAGGCGGCTGTACAGATCGAGACCAGGCGGGTGCCCGGCCGGACGCGCGCGATCGCGGCGGCCAGGGGCTCGGGGAGCCGTCCCTCGCGGGAGATCGTGCCGAGGGCGTGGGTGGCCGGGATCACCACGGTGTCCGCGCTCTCCAGGGCCTCGGGCCCGTGCTCCACCGTGATCGAGAAGTCGGCGTCGGTGCGTACGGGGGCGCCGTCGACGGTACAGGTGAGCACCTCGTAGAACGGCTTGCCGTCCGGGTCCTTGGCGCCGCCGAAGATGCGCGGCGGGATGCCCAGCTCGAAGGGGATCACACCGTCCAGCGCGAGCATGACGATCCTGTGCATGACCCGATTCTCACACGTGGAAGATACGGGCCATCTTCGCGGGGGCTGTTTCCTGTGGTTCCTCGCGGCGTGCGGTTCGGGGCGTGCGGCGAGCTCGGGGCGTGCGGGGAGTTCGGGTCGTGTGGCGGGCTCGGGGCGTGCGGGGAGCTCGCGGCGTGCGGTTCGGGTCGTGTGGCGGGCTCAGGGGCGGAACGCGGTCGACAGCGGCAGGTGGAGGACGAGCCGGGCGCCGCGGCCGGTGGTGCTGTCGGCGGCGTAGAGCCGGCCGCGGTGCGCCATCGCGATGTCCCTGGCGATGGGCAGGCCCAGGCCGGTCCCCCCGGCGTCGCGGCTGCGTGCCGAGTCCAGCCGGGTGAACCGCTGGAAGACCCGCTCCCGCTCCTCCGGCGGGATGCCGAGCCCGTCGTCGGTGACCTCCATCACGGCCTCGCCCCGCAGGATCCCGACACGGACCCGCACCTCGCTCACCGCGTGCCGGTCGGCGTTGGCCAGCAGGTTGGCCAGCAGCCGGCCCAGCTGGAGCCTGCTGCCCCGCACCATGACGCCGGGGTCGAGCTTCAGCAGCACCTCGTGCCGGGCCGGCTGGTTTCCCACCTGGGCGGTGACCAGCTCCGCGAGGTCGATCAGCTCCGGCGGGCCTCGTACGCCGGCGTCGAGGCGGGCGAGCAGCAGCAGGTCCTCGATGAGGGTCTGGAGCCGTTCCGCGTCCGCCAGCGCGGAGTACATCGTCGTCAGAGGGTCCTCCGAGCCCGGATCGGAGATCGCGAGTTCGAGTTTGGTGCGCAGGCCGGTCAGGGGGGTGCGAAGTTCGTGGGAGGCGTCGGAGGCGAAGCGGCGCTGGTTCTCCACGGCCCGCTCCAGCCTTTCGAGGGTCGCGTTGATGGTCTCGGTGAGCTGCGCCATCTCGTCCTCGGAGTCGGAGACGGGCATCCGGCGGGTGAGGTCGGAGGCGGTGATCTCGGCCATCTCGGCGCGGATCCGCTCCACCGGGGCGAGCGTACGGCCCGCCAGATGCCAGGTGCCCCAGCCGAGCAGCGCGAGAAGCGCCGAGGAGAAGAGCGCCAGCGTGATCTCCAGGAAGTTGGTGCGGAGCGACCGGGGTTCCGGTGTCGCCGCGTAGACCATGACGTTGCCGTAGACGGTGCGGTCGGCCCGCAGGCCCACGGCGACGTAGCACGTCCGCTCGCTCGTGGGGAGGTCCACGCACGGCGTCCCGTCCACGCGCATCTCGCCGGGGGCCGGGCGCATCCGGGTGATCGGGGGCTTTCCCTTCATGGCCGGGCTGGCGGCGACCACCCGCCCGTCGTTCGCGACGACCTGGATCCGGTTGATCCGGGTGACCGGGATGACGACGGAGTCCGCGGGCCCTCTTTCGATGTCCTGGACTGTTTTCCCGGCCGCCTCGGCCGCCGAGTTGACGAGGTCGGCCGACAGCCTGGTCTCCACGATCTGCCAGGTGGCGAACGCGCCGGTCCCCAGCACCATCGCGAACACGATGATCGCTATGAGGGTCACCCGACCCCGGATCGACTGCGGATGCCGCAATACGGCTACCCCCTCAAAAAAGCGTCATTCCTCCCATAAGCACACGCTTTTGACCATTTATAAGTGATCGGTATTCATCAAAAGGCAAAGCCAGACCAAGCTCTCACGCCGTTCGGAGGCGAAGGGCAATGGTTCCCACCCGCCGGGGGCCGGAGGGGCGCCCTGCTCAGAGTCCCGGCAAGGACGGTCAGGCGCCGGCGCACGAGTCGTGGGTCGCGTCGAAACCCTTCAGGCTCTCGGTGTCGTCACGCGGAAGCGGCTTCAGGCCCTTCCAGTCGTCGCCGATCGTCAGGACGAGCCTGCCCGTGGTCGCCCGGCGGACGGGCAGCGGCCTGGAGGCGAGCAGGTCGCGGCTGAGGGTGGGCGCCTTGGTGGTGCCGTTCGGCGAGTAGGCGATCGTGGTCGTCGGGTACGGCTTGCGCGACGCGTCGCCGATCCTGGCGACGTGGTAGCCGCGCTCCTCCAGCTGGACGGCCACCAGGGTGGCGAGGCCGGACCGCATGGTGCCGTTGCGCACCTCGACCTGGATCTTCGACCGGGGCACCCTGGTCTGGCCGCCCTTGACCCCGGAGCCGGTGATCGCCCGATCCGTCGCGACGATCTTGAAAAGCCTGCCGCTCTGGGGCTGGACCCACTCCACCCGGCCGGGGTGGACCAGCGAGTAGCGCCACGGGGTGGTGATGAAGTGGATCTGCCCGGCGGCGAGCCCCTGCGCGCTGGTCGCCAGGTCCCTCATGACGCCCGGGGTCAGGCCGGGGTCGGTGGTGACCGACTTCGTCGCCGCGTCGAGGAAGCCGAACAGCCGGGCGGGGTCGGTCAGCGTCTCGCCGCTCATGACCTTCTTGACCATGGAGGCGATGAACATCTGCTGGCGCTGGATGCGCCCGATGTCCGACCCGTCGCCCAGGCTGTAGCGGGCCCGGACGTAGCCCAGGGCCTGCTCGCCCCCGAGGTTCTGCCGACCGGCGGCCAGGTGGAGCAGGGCCTTCTTGTCGTTGATCGCCTCGGGTACGCAGACCTCCACGCCGCCGACCGCGTCGACCATGCCCTTGAAGCCGGTGAAGTCGACCTTCACGAAGTGGTCGATGTGGATGCCGGTGAGGGACTCGACGGTCTTCCAGGTGCAGGTGATGCCGCCGGAGTTGAACGACTCGTTGATCATGCCCACGTGCGGTCGCTGGCCGGGCAGCCCCTGCTTGGCCCGGCAGGCGGGAAGCTGGACCATCGAGTCGCGCGGGAAGCTGATCACCATCGCGTTGTCCCGCTTCGGCGAGATGTGCGCGAGCATGATCGTGTCGGTCCGCTCGCCCGCCACCCGGCCGTACCTCGCGTTCTTGCCGCCCCGCTGGTCCGAGCCGACGACCAGGACGTTCATCGCCTTGCCCGCGGCCTTGACCGGGCGTCGCCCGAGGTCCTCCGCGGTGACCTCGACGTGCTTGACGTTGCCGGTCAGCTTGACGTACGCGCCCGCCACCGTCCCCGCCGCCACGAGCACCACCGCGGTGGCGGCGGCCACCAGCCACCACAACCACCTGCGGCGCGGCCGCCACGAGCGCCGGCCGGACGGCGCCGGTGGCTCGGGGGGCGGCTTGGGGGACGCGTCGATCAACCCGCTGCTCACGTGACTCCCGGGGGGAAGCGGCCACGGCGTGCGCCCGTGGCGAAGAAGCCGTGTTCCGGCCGTCGCAGAGTTTACTGACCTCCCGATGCGGGCGGTCCGGTGCGGGTCTGTCCCGGATGGGGGTACGTCTGTCACGGGTGGGGGTACAGAGGCCTGTCCTGTGTGGTGGTACGCATCCCTGTTACGATCCGCCGGTGATTATCCGTCACGGGCATCTCGGCGACGTACCTGCTGTCCTGGCCATGTTCGACGGCGCGGTGGCGTGGTTGTCCGCTTCGGGGCGCACCGGCCAGTGGGGCAGCGAGCCGTTCTCCCTCAACGCGGCCCGGGTCGAGGGGATCACCCTGTGGGCGATGTCCGGCGGGATGCGCGTCGCCGAGTTCGGCGGCCGTCCCGCGGGCTGCCTGGTGGTGGGGGCCGCGATGCCCTACGTCTCCCCCGCCCGCGAGCCGGAGCTGTACGTCCAGGGGCTGGTCGTCGACCGGAGATACCACGGCCGGGGGGTGGGGGCCGCGCTGTTGGAACGTGCCCGCGCGGAGGCCGCCTGGCTGGGGGTCTCGCTGGTGCGGGTCGACTGCTACGCCGGTGACGACGGCCGGCTGGTGGCGTACTACGAGAGCCAGGGCTTCACCCGGACCGAGAGCTTCAGGGTCGGGGACTGGCCGGGCCAGATCCTGGAGGCGAGGCTTCCCGCCGCCACGGGCTGAACGGCCCGTCCGGGGGGCCGCTCAAGGGTGCCCGTTCAGGACGGCCCGCTCGGGACGGTCGGCTCGGGGCGGCTCGCTCAGGGGGCCGGCTTCAGGACGGTCCGCTCAGAGTGCCCCCTCGGGGCGGCTCGCTGGGGTCGGCTCGGGGGGCCGGCTTCAGGGCAGTCCGCTCGGGGCGGTCTGCGCCGGAGACGCGAAGAGGGTGCGAGACCCGTTCCCACGGATCCCGCACCCTCCTGTCATGACCGGGCGGTTCAGCCCGCCGTGCCCGTCGAGGCCGGGTAGATGCGGAGCCAGTCCACTTCCATCCACGCCTCTCCCGAGCTGCCCTGGCCGGGGAACCAGTCCAGCTGCAGGCAGACCGACATCGAGCTGCTGGTGGCGTTGCCGGAGCGGAACCACTCCTGCCCGTCGATGTAGCCGACGACGCTGTCGGGAGTGACCTCCACGGCGTAGGTGTGCCAGGTGGTCATGTCGATGTTGGCGTGGGCCTGCTCCTGTCCCTGGGGGGTGTGCAGGAAGAAGTTCGGCCGCTGCCTCTCCGGGTCGTCGATGACCTCCAGGAAGTCGATCTCCTCACCCGTGGAGCTCCGCACGTTGCCGCCGCCGTCCTTCGGCCACAGCAGGGCGACGGGGTGGTACGACCCGGCGCCCGGATACAGGCGGATACGGGTCTCCCAGCGCCCGTAGGCCTGGTCGTGACGGGCGGCCAGGCCGGCCGTGGTCCCGTCCTCGCGGCCGTAGAGGTAGAGCGCCCCGTTGCCGAGGTAGAGCTGCTGGGGGGAACGGCGGCCGTTCCCGGCGTGCCCGGCCGAGTCGTAGAACACCCAGTCGGACTCGTCGAGGTAGTCGTCGAACTCCGCGCACCAGGCCGGTGCGCCCCAGTTGAGGGCTTGCGCGGCGCTGGCCTCGCCGGTGGCGGCGGGGGCGCAGGGCGCCGCCGAGACCACCTCTCCCTGGGCCGCGCTGAGGGTGCTCACCGTCAGCGCGGCCACCATGCTGAGTACGGCCACCCGCACGTGGGATCTGGTGATCATGATTACTCCCAGGATCTGGCGCAGAGTTTGGAGGGACTGAAGCTCCAGCAGCCGGTGCTCGTCGGGCTGGGGATCGACGGCCTGTTCTGGCTCGACGGCGGCTGGGCGGGGGAGGCGGGCGGCGCGAACACCCAGCGCGGCGCGCCCGCGGGCTCCCGGTTCGAGATCAGCAGGACGGGGGATTCCGCGGTACGGCCCCGCCAGGGCGCGAGGCTCCAGCACGAGGCGAGGTCCCCCGGCTCACAGGAGTCGGAGGTGGAGCGCTTGAGCGGGGGCAGGGGCAGGACGGTGGGGACCGAGGGCGCCGGGGACGGGGCCGCCAGCGGGGATCGGGTGTTCTGCACCGGCTCGGTCAGCAGGGAGGGCTCGTACGCGCCGGTCCGGGTGGGCGCGGGCCGGGGCGCGTGGGTCGCCCAGCTCGGCTGGGCGGTGCGCGAAGGGGCGGTGAGGGTGGAGGCCGGGTTCGCCGAGGGCTTCGACGTCGCCTTCGGAGGGTTGGTGGGCCGCTGGGAGGTCGAACGGGTGGGTCTGGGGGCGGCGGTGGCGGTCGGCGCGGGCCTGGTCGCCGTCGCGTCGGGATCGGGGAATGTGGGGCCGGGGCGTGTGGGGGACGGCGCGGGTGCGGGCCCGGTGACCGTGCCGGAGGGTTCGGGTGCGGGTCTGGTGGCCCTGTCGGAGGGCTCCGGTTCGGGCCTGGTGGCCCTGTCGGAGGGCTCGGGGTCCCTTGGCGGTCGCGGTCTCTCGGTCGCCGTGGGCGTGGCTCTCGACGTGGGTGACGTGGTGGCGCTGGCCGACGGCGCGGGGGTGTTCGGGGCGGAGGACGCCGAGGACGACGCCGACGGCCTCGTGCCGCCGGGCGGCGCCTGGGTGGCCTTCCTGGTCTCCGGGGGCGCGTTGGTGGATGCCGTGCTCGGCGGCGCCTGGGTGGCCTTCCTGGTCTCCGGAGACGCGTCGGCGGTGGGCCTGGCGTTCCTGGGGGTCGTCGGCGGGGCTTCGGTGGGTCTGGCGGTTCTGGAGGTCGTCGGCGGGGCCTCGGTGGGCCGGGTGTTCACGGGCGGGGTCTCGCTGGGACGTGTCCTTCTCGACGGCGGGTTCGCCGGCACCTCGTTCCTGGGCCGTGCGGTCTCCCGCGGGGGCGAGGAGAACTGCTCGGCGGGAACATCCTCCTCCACCCGGGGGGCGGTGTTCCGCTGACCGGGACGGCTACGGGACGTGGGAGGGGAGTCGCGGGTCTCGGGAGGTGACGCGCTCTCCACGGGGATGTGGCGGGCTCCGCTCTCCGAGGGCGGGGTCCCGTCCGGCGTCGAGCCGGACTCGCCGTCCAGGCCGGAGTCGCTGTCCGAGCCGGAGCGGTTCTCGTTCTCGGGGACGGCCTCCGCCGGGGGGAGCTCCTCTCGTACGGGGGGCGGGGCGGCGGCCACGGGGGGAACGGCGAACTCCTGCGCCGGTGATCCCGAACTCACGCCGGGATCCGCCAGGGCGGCCCACGGCTGGGCGATGACCGCGCTTGTCGTCGCGGATACCGCGGCCAGCAGAAGGCCGGAGAGTAAGGTGACACGCCGGGACGAGCTGCGTGGGGGCATTGATCGCTCTTCCTGGATCTATGGGGTGGGCTCTGGGCCGGAGATGGGTTTCCAGCCCGCGGCGGTGAATTCAGGGGTGCCCGGGAGGGCGACCGGCGGCACGGAGGTCGCGAGGGGGTCCGGGACGTTCACCCAGTCCCCCTGGTTCGCGCCGCGCATGCCGGGCTGCCAGACCATGAGCAGGCTCATGGCGTACGGGCTCGAATAGGTCGGATCGGTGTCGCCGACGCCCTTGGTCGCGGTCACCAGGACCAGGACCGAGACCTGCACCTGATCCTGGGCGCGGGCCTTCCACTGGACGCCGATCGTCCGCGTCCGCATGGCGGCGCCGTCGGGGAGCGCCCCGTCCTGGGGAAGGCCGAGGATCTCCCGCCAGCCCGCGACGGCCTCGCGGGCGCCGGCCCGTGCCGCGTCGTGCTGCTCGGGCCGCGCGTACAGCACCGCGGCCTGCTCGGCCTGCTCGGCGTCCAGGGTCCACGCCGCCTCCAGCGCCGCGGCGGCGGCCGAGGCCGCGCCCAGCTCGGTGCGGGGGAACCCGACGGGGTAGCCGGCCGCGCCCTCGTAGCCGGAGGGCGGGGCGAGGAGAACGGTGTCCCCGACGGCCTTCGGCGCGGAGACGTTCACGGGGGTGGAATCGGTTTTGAGGAGCTGCCATGCCCCGGCCGCCAGCAGGATCGTCCCCACGATCGAGACGACCACGATGAGCATCCGCCGCCGGGCGCTCGGCGGCGGGCCCAGATCCCAGTTCAGCGTGGGATCGTCGGCGACCGGCCGCACTAGTGGCTCCGGTCTGGGCGCTGCCCGAAGGTCTGCCCGGCCGCCGCGGCCAGGCGGAGGTACGCGCCCCGCGTCGTGGGCCGCAGGCGCACCAGGTCCACCTCGGCGCCCTCCTTGAGGTGCGGGTCGTAGGGGATGCGGATCACCGCGCGGCAGCGGGAGGTGAAATGGCGCTCCAGCAGGTCCAGGTCCACGTCGGACTTGGGTTCCACGGCGTTCAGCACGACGATGGCGTTCCTGACGAGGTCGGCGTGACCGTGGGCGGTCAGCCAGTCCAGCGTCGCGGCGGCCGAGCTCGCCCCGTCCACCGCGACCAGGCTGACCAGCACGATCTGGTCGGCCATCTCCAGCGTCGCGCCCATCGCCCCGTGCAGCAGGCCGGTCCCGCAGTCGGTGATGCAGATGGAGTAGTAGCGCTCGATGAGCCCGGCGACCGTCCGGTAGTCCTCGGCGTTGAACGCCTCGCTCACGGCCGGGTCGGTGTCGGAGGCGAGGACCTCCAGCCGGGCGGGCGACTGGGAGGTGAAGGCGCGGGCGTCGGCGTAGCGCAGGATGTGGGGGGCCTCGGCCAGCATGGTGCGGATGGTCGCGGCCGTCTCGGACTTGACCTTGATGCCGAGGGTGCCCCGGTCGGGGTTGGCGTCGATCGCGATCACCCGGTCGCCGCGCAGGGAGGCCAGCGTGTTGCCCAGGGCGACGGTCGTCGTGGTCTTGCCGACCCCGCCCTTGAGGCTCATCACCGCGATCCGGTGGTGCCCGCTCGCGACGGGGGTCTGGGCCTGCGCCATCAGCGTGCGACGTTCCAGCTCCGCCGCCGACTCGGCGGGGATGAAGCGCTTGCCGGAGAGCTGCCAGACCAGACGGCGCCACCCGCCGGCGGGCTCGGGGCGGCGGTTGGTGAGCAGGTGTTCCGCGGTGAGCGGGACCGTTTCGTGGAACTGCTCGGGCGGGGTGGGCGGCGATGTATGGATATGAGGGGAGGTATCCGTCACTGCCAGGGTCCTTTCTCGAATAGCGATCTTGAGGGGGGAACGGGAGATCAGCAGGTCCGCCAGCGCACCGTCGTGCTGATCGAGTCGTCGAGGCCGTGGACGGTCATCGGGGCGGTGACCGAGGCGGGGGCGCCGCACCAGTTGCGGACCCGGTGGGCGCGCAGGTTGATCACCTGCGTGACCCCCTCCCGCAACGTGCCGCTGGAGGGGCTCACGGCCAGGCCGGGAGCCGATATCCGCCACTTCAACGGCTCTCCCGAGATGGTGATGACCATGCTTCCCAGGCCGAACTCGTCCAGCGTCACCACGGGCGGGACCCGCAGGCGGGAGGCGAGCCCGTCCTGCCGCGCCGGTCCGGCGGCGGGGGGCGGGGAGCGGGTGGCCTGGCTGGTGGACGCCTGCAGCGACCTCGCGGGATCCTTGGACTCGATCGCGGGGCCGAGGAGGTTCATCCCGGTCAGGGTGCCCGCCGCGCCCGCCACGACGATGATGACGAGCTTGATCGTCGTGTTCCTGATCCGGGTGCCCGCCCAGCTGAGCGCCTCCAGCACGCGGATCCCCATCTCGATCCGCTCCTCGTCGGGGCGGTCGTCGGGTTCGGTGTGGAAGCGCAGCGCGGGAACCTGGGAGTCGTCGCGCGCTCCGGCCCCGCGCGTCCCGGTGCCACGTCTCCCGGTGCCGCGTGTTTCGATCTCACGCGTCCCGGCGTCGCGTATCCCGGTCTCACGTGTCCTGGTCTCACGCGTTCCGGTCTCACGCGTTCCGGTCTCGCGTACGCCGGTGTCGCGCATCTCGACGGAGGCCTGCCCGGCGATGACGACGGGCTCGGCCTTGGTGACGGGTTCGGGGACGGGCGGTACCTGCCGGGGGATGGTGCCGGTGAGCTCCTCGCTCTGGGCGAGGACCTCGCGCGCCCACGCCTGGGTGAGCAGGGCGTCGTAGAGCGGGGTGTCGTGCCCGGGTACGGGCGGCGGGGACGGCGGGCGGGACGGCGGGGTCCTGCGGGGCGGCAGGGCGGGCAGCGGGGGCAGCCCCGGGGGTGAGCCCGTCGCGGGATCGGCTCCCGGTGCCGTGCTCGCCGCCGTACCCGGCGGTGTCGCGGCCGGTGGTTTCGCGGGGGGCTTCGACGCCACCGGCGGGTAGGGAGGCGTGCCGACCCTGGGCGCAGGGGTGGGAGTGGAAGGAGTGGACGGCGACGCGGCCGACGACGTCGGGGCGGGAGAACGGTGTCCGGGAGGGGGGGTGGAACGGTGTCCGGGTGAGCCGGAGGACCGGCCCTCGGGCGGGGTGGTGGTCCGGCCCCCGGGCGAGGGCGCGGGAAGGACCGGGGACCGCCCTCCTCCCGGAGGGGCGGACAGGACGGGTGACCCGCCACGGGCCGGACGCGCGGGCGGGATCACCTCGGGGGGCGTCTCCGACGCCGTCTCCGCGGCCGCCCCGGAGGCGGCCTCGGGAGGCAGCGCGTCCGTGATAGTCCGCCGTTCCTCCGCGGAGAGCGGCGCGACCGGAGGGTGGGAGATCATCTGCGGCACCGTGTAGCGGATGTTGATCGGCCGCGTGCACACGGAACACCTGATCATGTGAGAGAGCAGGCGCGCCTCGGCGTCCTCCGGGGCGTCGGCGGAGGGCGCCGCCCGCCCGCCGGCCGGGCCGTCGGGGAGACCGGCGGGGAAGACGCCGGGAAAGACGGTCTCCACCAGCGGGGGGAGCTCCGGGCAGGTGCGCCGCCCGTGGGAGAGCGCGTCCAGCCCGCTCACCAGGGTCTCGATCAGGTCCTGGGTACGGGTGGCGAGCCTGCCGACCTCGTCGACGGGCATCGCCAGCACGTGGGCGAGATCCTCCATGCCGAGCGCGTGGCGGTATGTCAGCCTGAGCGTCTCCGTGCCCAGGGGGTCGACGATCGTCCACACCCGCTCGATCAGCGAGGCGTCGGGCATGCCGGGCCCCGAACCCGGCACGTACCGCTCCCGGTACCCCGGAGAGGTGCGGCAGTCACGTCGCAGTACGGCCAGCAGCCGCCCCCGGACCGTGACGTCCCCGGGAGCGGCCTCGACCCGGCCGGCCGTCAGCGCGGAGACGACCGCCGCGCGCGCCCGGCCGGATTCGAGGTGGGAGGCGGCGTAGTCCATCAGGTGCGCGCCGTGCTCGCGCACCCAGGCCGCCCCCTGGCCGGGGCCGGGCGTGAGACGCCCGGTTCCGGTGGGTGTGCTCATCGGCCGTCGTACTCGACCGGGTCGGGCTCGACCTGGCCTTGGTCGGACGGGAAGGGAGCGGTCCGGTCCCCGGTGCTCCCGTCGGGCCACTGCCGCTCGGGAACGCCGTCCCCGGAGTTCCTGGGGGCCACGTCCTCGGTTCCCGGCCGGGCGGGGTCCAGGCCGCCGGTGTCCGGCTGCCAGGGCTCCTCCTCGCCGGGGACGCCCTGCCGCCGGTCGGGCTGCTGCTGGTCAGGCTGCTGGCCGGGCTGCTGCTGGTCAGGCTGTCCCTGGTCGGGCTGTCCCTGGTCGGGCTGCGGGAGGGTGCTCTCGCTGGGGATCGGGCTGGGAAGCGGGACGGGGGGAACGTCGGTCACCACGAGCTCCAGGTTCCGCTGGGGCAGGCCGGTGAACTTGGTCCAGTTGCTGATCTGGCCGGGCGCGGGCTCCGCGTAGAGCCAGCGGATGAAGGCGGGCCACAGGCACGAGTCGCGGGGGATCATCGCCTGCCCGCCCGGGGACGCGCTCGGCCCCTGGGTCGCGCTGAGCGCCTGGATCTCCTCGACGGTGTAGTTGCGGCACGGCGGTGTGCCCGGCGGGGCGATGTTCAGGTCCCACACGCCGTTCTCGTCCGTGTAGCGCATGCCCCTGTCCAGCCCGAGGGCCTCGTAGGCGCGCCGCAGGAGCTCGGGGTTCTCGAAGACCGGCAGCGAGACGCCGCCGTCCGGGCCGCCGCCGGGGAGCCGCGGGTCGGCGGGCATGAGCACGGTCCCGTCGGGACCCCGCGACGCGTTCTCACCGGGACCGACGGACGGCTGCGGCTGTACGGCCCGGGACGGCCCGGCCGAGGGAATCCTCCGCGGCGGGTTGGGCGCCTGCGAGCGCCGCTGGCCGTCGCGCGCGGTCGGCACCGCGGTCGGCGGCGCCGAGGGCGCGTCGCCGGTCGGCCTGGTCTCGGGGGGCGCCGTGGGCAGGGTGACCTCGCCCGAGGGCACGATCGGCCGGCCGGGGCCCGACCGGATCGCCGGCCTCAGGGTGCCCGTCGGCCGGGGGTTCCTGGCGTTGTCGCCGGGCTGCGGGGGCCTGACCTCACCGGTGGGCCGGGGCTGTTGCTGCCCGTTCCCCCCGGTGGGCCGGACCTGCGGGGGCTTGAGACCGCCGGTGGGCTGGGGCTGAGCCTGCCTGTCGCCGCCGGTGGGCCGGGGCTGGACCTGCCTGTCGTTTCCGTTCGGCGGGGGCTGCTGCTGCCTGTTCCCGGTGGGCTGGGGCTGCTGCTGCCTGTCGCCGTTGGTCGCCGGGGGCTGCGACCGGCCGTTGCCACCGTTGGGCTGCGACGGCCGCGAGGGGCCCGAGGACCTCGTCCCGCCGGACTCGGGAGCCGGCTTGGGAGGCGGGACGACCTCGATCTTCTTCTCCACGGGACGCTGGATGACGCTGCCGCTCTCGTTGTCGCTCTCCGAGATGTTGCCGCTGATCTTCTTCGTCGGGGTCGGGGGCGGCGGGGCGGGAGGCTGGACGGGCTGGTTGTTCACCGGCGGGAGCTGGGCGGGGGGAGGTTGCGCCGGTCCGGGGTCGGGAGCGGGTCGTACCGGCGCGGGGTCGGACCTGTTGGCGGGCGGGTCCGGTTTCTTGGTCGTCGCGGGTTTCGTCGGCGCGGTCGTCTTGGGAGCCGACGGCGGGGTCGGCGTGCTCTTGGGGTTTCCCGGCCGCTGGAGAGGGGCGGCCGCGGCGGCGGCCAGGCCCAGGACGGGAAGGGCGACGCAGCCTTCGGCGGAGCCTCCGAGCGCGTGCCCGTCGGTGGTGGCGGTCAGGCAGACCCGCTGGTCCCCCGCCGCGGCGGCCCGCTTGGCGCCGTCCGCGATCGTGCTGCCCGCGTCGGAGCCGGAGAGCGGGAGCGGCTGGTCGCCGCCGGGTGCCGCGCTCGACGTCCAGGCTCCCGCCTGGTCGTCGAGGAGGTACGTGCCCGCCGCCAGTCGCATCACCTGCCCCTCGCCGGGATCGGGGCGCATGGCGATGACGGTTCCCAGCCCGGCGCCGGCGCCGAAGACGCCGATCGCGACACTCGCAGTGATCACCGTCGCGCGCGATGGCTTACGTGAGGGTGTCATTAGAATGTTCCTTTTCTTCCGGTGAAAACGTCAGTCGCCGTGGCTCTCCAGGACGTCGCTCCACTCGCCCAGCACGCGAGCGGGCTCGTTCGAGCCGGCGGGGGGGACATGTGTCACATACATGCGTCCGTATGTGGCGCTCACCGAGCGGGCGAAGGCCTTGTCGCGGGTGCGGACGGCGGCCGAGCCCTTCAGCTTGACCTTCGCCCCTTCCCGCACCGCCTCGCGGAGCTCGGTGGATCGGGCTCCGTACCAGACCAGAGCGCCCCCGTCACTGGTCCTGAGCGCGCGTACCGGTCCCTCAAGCCGGTACGACAGCGTGAGCTTCCAGTCGGCCTGTTCCAGCCGGCCGCGTTCCTGCTGCCAGAACAGCGCGGCCTCGCTGGTCCACGGCCCCTCGTCGAAGAGCGGGTCGACCTCCGCGTTCTGCAGGCTCGCCAGATGCGCGCGGGCGATCTGCCGAGGGGTCGCGCTCAGCCCGGTGGCGTTCTCCGGGAGGCTCGTCGCGTACCCCTCGCCGTCGGTCGCGATCTTGGGGAACCGCGCCGGGGTGGCGCGCGTGTCGGCGGCCGAGGCGACGAGCCGCCAGCCGCCGGGGGCCGAGCTCATCACGTCGACGATCCGCGCGACGCCGGGTTCGTGCGAGACCGCGACGAACCAGTCGGCGGCGCCCTCCACGTGGCGCGGGATCCACACCTGCGGGTTGGGCCATATCCCCGTCGCCAGTGAGGTCTTCTGCATCTCGGCGGTCTTGAAGGCCGCCCTCGTCATCTCCAGCGCGAGCCCGTGCTCCAGCTTCGCCATGGCCGCCTGGTCCTTCCTGGCCTGGGCCACCGACAGCCCCCGCTGGTAGCGGCCGTGGATGCCGTACGCCTCCTTGGCGGTGAGCTGGGGCGAGCCGGATCCGGCGGCCGGCGGGTCGGCGGGCGGCGGGGTGGTCCTGGTCTCGGTCCGTGGCCTCTTCGCGTTCGTGTTCGTGGGAGTGGCCTCGGGACGGGGAGATCTGGCCGTGCCGTTCTTGGTGGGCTTCGGGGTCGGTTCGGGGGTGGATCGGGAGGGGGCCGGCGTCGGTGAAGGCGAGGAAGGGGCCTTCTCCCAGCCGGTCTCCGAAGGGTCGGGAGTGGGATTCGCCGCGAGGGACGGATCGGAGGGCGTTCTGGTCACGAGCCAGAACACGGCCACGGCGATGATCGTTAAAACCGCCGTGAACAGAATAACCTTCCGCCAATCGAATGACAGGAGGCGTTCGGGATGCCAGTCGGATGAGTGTTCGGAATCGTGTCCAGAGGAAGCACTGCCACGGCCAGAGGACCCAGCCTGTCCATCTGGGAAATCTGATGCACGCCATGACATAGGTCCAAATATTAGACTGACCGTGATCTATTTGGAAGGTAAAGGGCTCAGTAATTGACACTTATGGTTATTGGGTTATAAATAACACCTAAGTAGATATACGGTCCGTCCGAAACGCGCAATCCCCCCACCTGCTGCCATCCTGCGGGTGGACCGTGCCAGTAGTTCTCTGGAGAGGTACGGCCATCACGAGGTTTCGGATGATCCTTCACGTTTCTTGTTGAACTGCCATTTCTCCGGTGTCGACCGGGCGTTCGTCTCCCGTTGGGCTTTCCGGCGGCCGCGCGCGATCTCGTCGCGCGCGGAAGATCGCGCCGCCCGTTTCCTTCTCCGGATTGTTGCAAGCCGTCATATCAAGTTGATATGTATGCGTTTCCTCTGTTTGGCGGTTCGGCTCCCGCCCCCTCGTTCGGGTAATTGGAACCCCGCTTTTCCGGGTTCGCGCGGACGGCCCCCATACGCCCCCGGGCGCCCGCCGGGCGGCGCGCGCGCACCCGGAACGCCCGGTCGTCATCCCCAGTTCGTCAGGCGGCGCAGACCGTACTCCACGGGCCCGTAACGGTGGCCCCGCAGCCACCACGCGCTCAGCGCGAGAAGCACCGCGTAGACCACGACGGCGACGCCCATCACCCCGAGGGGCGGGATCCGGCCCATCAGGCCCAGGCCGTACCCGGTGAACACCAGGCAGAGCAGCACGGACTGGCCGACGTAGTTGGACGCCGCCATCCGGCCCGCGGGAGCGAGCGCGCCCGCCACCGGGGGGAACCGCCTGACCAGGCGGAGCAGGGTGACCACGTAGGCGGCGGCGAGAGGCGCCGAGGTCGCGAGGGTGAGCGCCAGCGCCACCAGCTCCGCCGCGTCGCCCCGGCCGGAGGTCGCCGCGTAGAACACCCCCGTGGGCAGGCCGAGACCGAAGCCGACCCACTGAACCCTCGTGATCAGGTGGGCCCACCGGTCCGGCTCGTCGAACAGCCGGGCCTTGCCCGCCGCCAGGCCGAGCAGGAACAGGGCCATCGCCATCGGCCCCTGCAGCAGCCAGATCATGGCCGCCACCTGTGGGTACTGCGTCAGGTGCATGCCCAGGTAGTCGAGAGGACCGCCGGTGGTGGCGGAGAGGATCCGCGCGCTCTCCGCGGCCGTCGCGCTGTTCGCGCCCGTGGTGGGGGTGCCGGGCAGGAGAGCGACCAGACCGGCCAGGAGCAGGAAAAGGAGGGACATCACCGAGATGAGCACGGTCGCGCTGATCCTGGCGGCCCGCGCGCCGATGTTCCGGGCCGCCAGCAGCACCAGGCCCAGCGCGGCGTACAGGGTGAGGATGTCGCCCACCCACAGCAGCAGCCCGTGCAGCGCGCCGATCGCGAACAGGCCCAGGCATCTCCTGAGGGTCCTGGCCCGGACACTCGCCCCGGCGCGTTCCGCGGAGCGCATCTGCAGGGTGAAGGAGTAGCCGAAGAGGAAGGAGAAGATGACGTAGAACTTGAACTCGAACAGGGCCTGCACGACGAACTGCACCGGCCCGTGCTCCCCGCCCCCGATCCCGCTCCCGCCGGTCATCGCCGCCAGCAGCCCGGGGTCGCCGAAGAACTCGATGTTCACGACCAGGATGCCCGCGAGGGCGAACCCGCGTACCACGTCGATCTCGTGAATGCGCCGCCCGTCCGGTACGCGCTCCTGAGCCATGTCTTCGACATTAGGAAGACAATGCCGCCGCCACAATGACTTTTGACGCGGACGTCGCCGGCCGGAGTCCGGGGCGGGCGGGGAGGCCGTGCGGTGCCCGG
Source organism: Streptosporangium sp. NPDC002721 (assembly GCF_042888905.1). NCBI lineage: Bacteria > Bacillati > Actinomycetota > Actinomycetes > Streptosporangiales > Streptosporangiaceae > Streptosporangium > Streptosporangium sp. NPDC002721. The sequence continues at coordinate 115,031 of NZ_JBIAQI010000003.1, read as the reverse complement.
TGCCGGGAGCGTCCCCGGGGGAACGGCTCTCTCGGCCACTTCCGGGAGCCGGACCGGACACGACGGGCGCCGATAGGTGTCACCAGGTCAGGGTCGACGGGTGTCGCCAGGTCAGGGTCGGCAGGTGTCACCGGGTCGGGACCGACGGGTGTCACCGGGTCGGGGTCGACGGGTGTTACCAGGTGTACCACCAGGTCAGGGGAGTGCGGTCGTGCTCGGGGTATGGACCTTCCCGAGGACGACCACGGCCCGGAGGCTGCCATGACCGCTTACACCCTGTCGATCGTCGAAGGCGACACCGGCGGCGTCTCCTCCGGTGACGACATCTTCTCGCCCGCCTCCCCGGTCGACTTCAGCCAGCTCGACCCGTACACCCTGCTGTGGCTGACCGAGCACGGCTACGAGGACGAGGGAAGGCGGGTCGTGGTGACCCCGGCGGGCCGCGAGCCCGAGGGGGTCCGCGTGGTCGCCTCCCGCGACGTGGATCTCTGACCTCGGCGACGGCCCTCACGAACCCGGACACGGGGGCAATACGGCGTGGTACCCGCGGTAAGGGAGATTTCCACCCGACAATCTAGGCGTGAACCGACATTCCCGGAGATCGTTCCTTCAGCTCGGCGGTGTCGCCGCGGCTGGGGCGCTGATCCCGGCGTATGACGCGCGCCCGGAGACCGCGCACCCGGGGACCGGGCACGCGATGACCGCGTCCACGGGAACCACGCCCCCGCAGACCGCACCGGGCACGCCGGCCGACCCTTTCACCCCACTGCGCCACCGGTGGCGGGACGTGACGGCGGGGTCGGGGTTCGACGCGACGGCCGAGCCGTACCGGACCCGGCTGGCGAGGCTGGGGAGAAGGGCGGCCGGGTACCGGGACGCCATGGCCCCGGCCGACGCGTCGCTCTGGCCCGACCTGGCGTTCCCGTCGCTCGGCGCCACCCCGGCCCGGCTGCGGACCATGGCCCGCGCGTACGCCCTGCCGGGGACCGGCCTGACCGGCGACGCGAGCCTGGCCGCGGCCGTCGCGGACGGCGTCGACCACTACCGGCGGCGGGTCTACGCGGCGGGTGCCGACCAGGTCGGCAACTGGTGGTACTGGCAGATCGGCACCCCCAGGAACCTCCTCGACGCGGCCCTGCTGATCGGCCCGCACCTGGCGGAACCGCGAGGCCGGGCGCTGCGGGAGGCGGTGGACCACTTCGTCCCCGAGTGCCGCCTGGACGACTACGACGGGACCAGCACCGGGGCCAACCGGGTGGACCTGTGCGTGGTGACGCTGCTGCGGGCCGTCCTCGGCTCCGACCCGGCGAAGGCGGCGCTGGCCGTCTCCGCGCTCACCCCGGTCTTCCCCCACGTCTCCGAGGGCGACGGGTTCTACCGGGACGGCTCCTTCGTCCAGCACACGACCGTCCCCTACCAGGGCACGTACGGGGCGTCGCTGCTGTCCGGTCTCGCGACGCTGTTCGCGGTGTTGCGCGGCTCGCCTTGGGAGGTCACCGATCCGAACAGGCAGGTCGTCCTCGACAGCGTCGAGAGGACGTTCGCCCCGGTCGTCCATGACGGCTTCTGCATGGACCTGGTCAGCGGCCGGGCGGTCGGCAGGCGGCCGTACGGCGACCACGACAGGGGAAGGGCGATCGCCTCCGCGATCCTGCTGCTGGGAGAGACGGCCTCCGCCGCCGAGCGGTCCCGCTGGCAGGGCATGGTGAAGGGATGGGCGCTGCGGAACACCCACCGGCCCATGCTCGGCGCGGCCGAGGGCGACGACCTGGGGTTCCACGCCCGGCTCGCCGCGATCCTGGACGACGACGCCGTCCCGGCGGCGGAGGAACCCGCGGGGCACCGGCTGCTGGCGATGAGCGCCCGCGCCGTCCACCGCGCCCCGCGCATCGACCCTCCCACCAACCCGCCCACCGACCTGGGCACCGGCGCGTACACCGACCCGCGCACCGACCTGGGCACCGGCGCGTACACCGACCCGCGCACCGACCTGGGCACCGGCGCGTACACCGACCCGCGCACCGACCCGGCCCGCGGTGCGCAAGGCGGCTCTGTTCGCGGTGCGCGGGGCGGGTCCGGCTGGTGCGCGGGCCTCAGCATGGCCTCCCACCGCGTCGGCCACTACGAGCACGGCAACGGCGAGAACCTCCGCGGCTGGCACACCGGCTCGGGGATGCTCTACTGGTGGGCCGACGGCCACGGCGACCAGTACTCCGACTCCTTCTGGGCCACCGTCGACCCCTACCGCCTGCCGGGCACGACCGTCTCCACCCGGCGGCTGGCCGACGGCGCCGGTGAGGCCTGGGGTGACACCTGCCCGCCGGGCCGCTGGGTGGGGGGCGCCACCGACGGCACGTACGCGACGGTCGGCCAGCACCTGAACGGCTTCGAGAGCAGCCTGGAGGCCTTCAAGTCGTGGTTCTTCCTCGACGACGCGGTGGTCTGCCTCGGTGCCGGGATCACCGCGGAGGACGGCGTACCCGTCGAGACCGTCGTGGACAACCGCAGGACCGGCGCGCCTCTCGTGGTGGACGACGGGATGGGCTGGGCGCACCTGGAGGGGCACGGCGGCTACGTGCTGCCCTGCGGCACCCGCCTGCGCACGCTGCGCGAGGAACGCGCCGGCGGCCGGGACAGGATGACCCGGAGCTACGTGACCCTCTGGCTCGACCACGGTGTGGACCCCGTCTCGGCGGGCTACGTGTATCTTCTCCTGCCGGGCGCGAGCCTGGCGGAGACCCGGGCCCGCGCCGCCGACCCCGACTGGGCGCGCGTGCTCGCCAACACCGCCCGGCGGCAGGGCGTCCGGATCCCGTCGCTCGGGATCACCGCCGTCAACTTCTGGAACGCCGGTGCTGTCAGCGCCGCCGGGACCGCCGGGGATCTCGCGGCCTCCGCCCCGTGCGCGGTCCTCGTCAGGGAGCCCGGCGACGGTACGGCCACGCTGACCGTTTCGGACCCCCGGCGCGACCTGGACGAGCTGACCGTCACCTGGAACCGGCCGGTGGCCGGGGTGCTCCGCGGGCACCCTCTCCTGGCGGGCGCCACGACCGGCGCGCGGCTCACGCTCACCTTCGGACGCCTGGCGGGCCGGGGCGGCGCCTCGAACACGGTCACCGTACGCCTCGGCTGACGGGGACGCCGGTCGGGATGGTGGCCCCGGCCCGGGGGGACGAGACCACCGGGGCGCGTCGTCCTTCCTAGAGGAGGCCGAGGTTGCCGTAGCCGAGGAGCGGCATGCCGTTCCCGATCCCGTTCCCGGTCCCGTCCCCGAAGCTGAGGCCGCCCCCGTTCCTGAAGCCCATCTCGTTCCCGAAGCCGCCGCCCATCCCGTTCCCGAGGAGGCCACTCCCGTTCCCGAAGCCGCCGCCCATCCCGTTCCCGAGGCTGAGGCCGAGGCCGTCCCAGGGGTCGGAGGGGGACGCCGTCGCGTGGGCCGGGCCGGCGGCCAGAGCGGGCGCGGCCAGGACGGCGCCGAGAGCGATCAGTCCGGCGGCGATCGTGGTGCGGTTCATTGCTGTTTCTTCCTTTCGGACAGGGGCGGCCCGCATCACGCCGGCCACCCCACCGTTGCCGTGAGCGCCAATGGGACTACTCGGAGCGAGCATGTTCAAGCTTGGGGAGAGTCTGGAAGTGTCCGCCAGAGTTCGGGGCACTCCCGCAGCTGTCCTGCCTCGGCCGGAAGGGGGGAGGGTACCGCCACGCACCCGCCCCACCCCTCCCACTCGGCCCGCCCGGACGGAGACCGCCCAGGAAGCGACGAGCCGGACGGGAGGGCACCGGTGCGACGGTTCCCGGATACGGGGGACCGGCGTTCCGGGACGATTGCCGCCCGGGTGACCGCCCGTCCCAGGTGGCGCCGACGAATCTGGCCGTTCCCGCCTTACCGATCATCAAGCCCGGCACGATGGGAGACCGTCACACACGCCGCCTCATCCGCGGACACGAGCAGGAGGACATCGTGGTTCCCAGGTGCGAGCAGCTCGGAGGTGGACTCCGGTGACGAATCCGTCGATGTTCCCCGGAGCCACGTTCCGTTCCCCGGAGCCACGTTCCGTTCCCCGGAGTCACGTTCCGGGGCCCCGCGGGCGACGCGGTGAACCGCCCGCGGGGCCCCGGTTCCGGGGCCCCGGGATCACCGGGGCCCCGGGGGATCAGGTGCCGATCTTGCCGACCCCGGCCCCCGCGCTGACGATCGCCTTCACGGAGTTCGGGTCGTCCAGGGTGTAGCTGTAGTACGAGCTCGCCTCCTGCACGCTGCCGCTGCACTCGGGCGGGCCGGAGTCGTCGAGCACGTTGTTCCGCGCGACGCACCTGCCGGCGGTACCGGCGTAGGTGTTCGTCGCGGGCACCTCGACCCGCTCGAAGTAGTTGCCCTCGACCAGGCATCCGGCGTTCAGCTGGCAGGCCACCCCGACGTCGGTGTTGTAGACGTAGTAGTTGTTGAACACGTGCACCGGCTCGCCGAACCGCACCCGCGGGTTGCGCTGCGGGGTCTGGTTGAACCAGTTGTGGTGGTAGGTGACCTTCAACCGGCCGACGTCCTGCGCGCTGTTGCCGTCATCGTGGCCGAGCAGCATGTTCTTGGTGTGGTCGTGCGTGTGGTTCCACGACACGGTGACGTACGACGAACCACGCTTGATGTCGATGAGCCCGTCGTACCCATCGGCCAGGTCGTTGTGGTCGATCCAGATGTGGTGGGAGAACATCTGCACGTTGATCGAGTCGTCGTTGGCGTTCCGGAACGACAGGTTGCGGATGATGACGTTGTTCACGGCGTTCGCGGGCGGCGAGGTGACCGAGTTGTCGAGGGGGAGGCCGATGTTGAGGCCGCCGCCGCTGATGCCGCCGGTGGAGCCGATGCCCACGATCGACTTGTCCGAGGTGACGTTGTACATCCCGGCCGGAAGTGTGATCATCCCGCGTACGCAGATGTTCAGCGGGCCGCTCTGGCCGATCGCGGAGATCAGCTCGCTCGCGGTGTCGACCTCGACGGTCGGCCCGCCCGCGCCGCCGGTGGTCCCGTTCCTGCCCCAGGCGTTCACCGAGGCGAACCCGACGGGCGACCCGGAGGTGGGGCAGGAGCCCGGGGGCGGCGTGACCGTGGGGGTGATCGTGGGCGTGACCGGCGGCTCGCTCGGCCCGCCGCTGTCGGTCACCTGCACGTCGTCGAACGAGGCGCTCGCGTAGTAACCGGCGAGGCCCACCTTGCCGGAGGAGAAGGTGGAGTCCGTCGCCGAGACGACCTGCACGTTGTTCACGAAGCCGCGCAGCGTCGTGCCGAACGCCTCGAGCCTGAGGGTGTACCAGGTGCCCGGGGTCACCGTCGCCGCGGCCGAGCCGAGGGTCGTCGGGGCGCCGCCGGTCCGCTTGCCCAGGACGACCGAGCCCGAGTTGCTCAACCCCAGGTAGTAGTAGTTGCTGCTGCTCTGCGCCCTGGCCAGCACCGCGACGTAGCGCCCGCTGCCGTTGAACGCGATCGGCTTCACCCGCGCCTGCACCGCCTGGCCCGACCAGCCGGTGCCGACCACCGTCCTGGAGTCCGCGCCGGTCCCGGACTGCCGGTACACCTGGGAGCCGTCGGCCACCACCGACCAGCTTCCCCCGGACTTCGACCAGCCGTTGGAGTTGCCGTCCTCGAAGTTGTCGGAGAACAACGAGGCGGCGAACGCGCTGGGCATCGCCACGAGCACCAACGCCCCGATCACCGCGAGAGCGAGGGACGTCGCGAGCGCGATGAGCGGCGAACCGTCGAGCCCTTTCCTTCTTCGCACCGTGGAACCTCCAAGTTCCGTCAGTACCGACCGGCCGTGCTCCCGGTCCGGTCGGCCATGGCCTCGCGCCGGGACCGAACCGGCGCCGCCGGCACGTGCCGCACTCCGCGGTCACGCGCCCGCGTCGCCGGGGCCCGGCGAGCGGTGTCCGTCGGGCGACGTACGAGCCCGCCTCCGGCCCCCTGGATGAGGGCTTCGGGCATGGCTGACCTGCGGCGGAGTACGCCGAGCAGACCCGTCACGTCGCTCTTGGACGAAGGGTGGGAAAGCGCTATCCAACTCTTTTCGCACTTTTACGCCCAGAGAAAGGTGCGGGTCAAGCACCTAGTTCGCCTCGGTGCCCTCGACACACTGTCTGTTCCGGTCACCGGAACGCCGTTCCCCCAGGTGGAACGCATCGAAGGCAGGGCGGAGATGTCGCGAAAGTCTTTTCGCGAACACGGCGCCGGACGGCTCTCCCCGGCGCCCGCGACGACCTCCCCGCGCCGCCGGAGACGCCGGGCGGTCAGGTAAAAGGTCCAGACCGAAAACGCCGTGGCCGTCGGGTCAGAGGTCCAGGCCGGAGCCGCCGAAGCGGTCCCGCAGGAACCTGCCCTGGTCGCGCAGGGCCTGCTCGTCGCCCCGGTAGACCGACTCGGCCACCTCGCGCAGCCGGGTGTCCAGCAGGTCGAGCTGGGCGAGCAGCTCCTCGTGCGCGCTGCGCTCCCGCTCGCCGCGCCGCGCGAGCGCGCGGGAGCGGGGCAGGTTCGCGTACGCCTCCAGGCTGGACGGCAGGTAGTCCCTGATCGTCTGCGACACGATGTGCAGGTGGTCGGGTGAGGAGGTGAGCGTGTCCGCCCGCCGGAGGATGTCGCGCAGCACCTCGGCGAGCGCGCCGACCCTCGTCGTCACGTCGTCGGGGAACCGGTTCCCGCCGATCCTGGCCAGCAGGGTGTCCAGGTCGGCATCCAGCTGCCGGGACTCCACCTCCGCGTGCGAGATCGTGAGCCTCACCCGGTCCGCCGGGGCGAGCAGCGCCCCGACGCCGTACAACCCGGCGACCACGACGGGCCAGAACGTCCCGGCGACGCCGAGGAAGACCAGGAGCACCCCGACGAGCGCCAGGGCGCACCCGGCGATGTTCCTGGTCGACCCGGCGTAGGCGAGGATCCGCCCTCCCGGGCTACTGGTAGCCACGGATCTCCTTGAAGGCCGTGGCCAGCGACCCCTGCCGGGCGTCGAAGGTCGCCCCGCCGGTGAGCTCGGCGATCCGCCGCATCTCGTCGACGTCGCTGTCGCCGAAGAGCACGACGAACGTCCGGAACTTCACGGGCAGTGACGCGTAGTAGGCGGCGAAGTCGTCGTAGGAGCCGCCGTCGGTGTTCTCGCCGTCCGTCATCAGCACGATCGAGGTGAAGTCCTCCGACGGCGAGGAGCGCGCCTGCTCGTAGGCGGCCCGCAGGCTGTCGAAGATCGCGGTGCCGCCGTCGGCCTCCAGCCCCTCCCCGTACGAGCGGATCCGCTGGAGCACCGGTTCGGCGTTCCGGTCGGGCAGCGTGAACGTCCGGGGGACCCCGGGGCCCGTGTTGAACGGGATCATCGTGACCGTCTCGCGGTCGCGGAAGCGCGAGAACGACCCGCTGACGGAGGTGTCGGCGCCCGACAGGGCGGTCAGCGCCTGCTTGAGCGCGTCGATCCGCTCCCCGCGCATCGAACCGGAGGTGTCCAGCACGAACAGGGTCCGCGACGGCCTGCGCACCTGGTTGAGGTAGACGCCGATCAGCTCGTCGGCCGCGCCGCGCCGGTTGGGGAAGGGCAGCTCCACCAGCGACGCGGTTCCGAAACGCGGCTCCGGCCTGACCTCGGGGACGATGGGCCTGCGGTGGGTGGTGGACATGATCTCCCGCTGGATCTCCGGCGTGCGCAGCCAGGCGGCGAGCTTGCCGTACAGCTCCTTCTTCTCCGGGGGCGCGGAGCTCAGCAGCGTGAGCGGGTAGTCGGCCGTCACCACCCCGTCGCCCGGATAGACCAGCGTGAGCGGCTCGGGGAGCCTGCCGGAGGCGTTGAGGCCGAGCAGCACGGACTCGTAGTTCACGAGTCCGTCCACCGTGCCCTCCTTCGTGTACGCGTCCGCGAGCCAGCCGGAGGAGCCGGAGGTGAGCGTCTGCGCCGAGAAGAACTCCTTCAGCTTGGGGGTCACCGCGGTGATCTGGGCCTCCTCCAGGGCCTCACCGGCGTCGGAGAGCGCCGCCGTCACGCCGACCAGCGCCGAGAATCCGGAGTTGGACGCGGCCGGGCTGGTCATGCCGAAGGTGAACTTCCTGTCGCTCGCGGCCGAGGCGATGTCGTTCCAGGTCACGGTCTTCCCGTCCCAGCCGAGCTCGCGGGCCTTGGACGCCTTCAGCCCGAGCAGCACGGGCGAGACCATGACCTTGGTCTGGGTCGAGAGCCGCGCCGCCGCCCCGTCGATCAGGGACAGGTAGCGGTTGGAGGAGAACCACGTCGCGTCGTACCGCCCGTCCGCGCCGCCGCTCGCCACCTGGTCGGCCCCGTCGAGCGTTCCGGCGTACGACAGCGTGACCCGCACGCCGACGGCGTCCTGGGCCCGCCTGAGCAGCGGTTCCAGGTCGCCGACCTCGCTTCCCGCGAGGACGCGGAGCACGTCGGGGCCGTCGGCGGGGGTGCCGGGCGTGTCCGGAGTGTCGGCCCCGCCGCACGCGGCCGACGCCACCAGCAGGACCAGCGGGACCAGCACGGCGAGCCCCCGTCTCACCCGGCGGCCACCCGCCCGCGCACCGAGCGCCCACCTGACCCGGCCGCCACCCGCCCGCGCACCGAGCGCCCGCCTGACGCGGCGGCCACCCGCCCGCGCACCGAGCACCGGGCCGCTCATCGGGGGAGCTCCTGCTCGTCGCCGCGCCGGGAGCGCTCCAGGTACGTGCGCGCGTGGTCCAGCTCGACGGTGAGGCTGTCCACGGTGATCGCCATGTTCTCCACGGCCTTGGCCTTGAACGTGTCGATCATGTCCATGGTGGCGTAGATGTTGTCGAAAGCCTTGCGCAGCGCGTCCATGTCGACCGTGGTCGAGGCCGCCTGGGTCTGGATGCCGGCCGCCTGGGTGCGCAGCATCTCGCTGGTCGCCACGATCAGGTCGGAGGTGGTCGCGTTCAGCGCGGTGATCTGGTCGAGCACGAGCTTCTGGTTGGCGAGGGCCTGGGCCACGGTCACGGCCGTGCGCAGCGCCGCGACCGTCGTCGTGGTCGCCCGGTCCACGCCCTTGATCAATTCGAGGTTGTTCCTGCGGATCAGGTCCAGGGCGAGATACCCCTGGGCGGACACCGCGAGCTGGGTCAGCAGGTCCTGGTGCTTCTGCCGGATGCCGAACAGCGCGTCCGAGCGCAGGGCGGTGGCCTTCTCCGGCTCGGCCGCCTCGACATACAGGATCTTCTCCTCCACCGCGGCGTCGAGGGCGGCGGCGAGCAGGGCGTACTCCTGCAGGCGCTTCATCGACTCCCACAGGTTGGTCTTCTCGCCCTCGATGGCCGCGTTGTCCTTGCGCAGCTCGTCCTGTCCGGACTTCAGGGCGCGGATGATGTCGTCGAGGTGTTTCTGCGCCGACTGATACTTCGCGAAGTAGTCGCGCAGCCTGTCGCCGAACGGGATCAGCCCCAGCAACTTCCTGGCCGGGCCGGACGTCTGCTTGGGGTCGAGGTCGACGATCGTGCGGCGCAGCGCGACCAGCTGCCCCGCCACAGCCGCCTGCGCGTCCCCGCCCTCGCCCTTGACGGACGCCAGCGCGGCCACCGGGCGCTTCAGCATGCGGTTCGCCACCTGGGAGGAGGCACGGATCTCCGAATCACCCATGGAGGTGATGTCGTGCACCTTCCGGGTGAACTCCGGCGACCTGTGGTCCAGGCCGCCCAGCTCCTCGGCGAAACCGCGGGCCTTCTCCGCCAGTTCCGCCTCCCGCCCCTCCGGGACCGGCAGCATGGTGGCCGCCTTCTCCGTGGGCACCTTGGCCACGGGTTCGGGCGGGCTGAGCACGAGATCGCTCACGGTGGTCTCTCCTCGAAGCGCTGGGAAGGTGAGGTCAGGGGGTGGGTGAGGGGACCGCTCCGGACCGGTAGAGCGTCTCGACCGCGGAGATCATGCCCTCCAGCCGCTCGTGGTCGGGGGGCTCCACCACGTCGACCAGGCCGGGTGGCAGCGGAGCCTTCACCTTCGCCACGAGGTCGTCGAACGCCCGGGGGGCGGCGGTGCGGAAGCCGTACAGGGCCGCGAGGCGCCCGAGCTCCGGGTCCTCCTGCAGGAGCCTGCCGACCTCGGTGCCCCGCTCACCCAGGGGTACGAGCGTGTGCTTGCTCAGGACCGTGGGCGAGGGGTAGAGCAGCCGCATGTCGGGGCGGATCGAGCCGTCCCCGGCGAACAGCCGCGAGGCGTACTGCGCCTCGTAGATCATGACCATGGGCGTCTTCCCCATCCCCAGGGACAGGTAGTCCTCGAACGGCGCCTCGGTGGAGGTCTCGGAGTAGCCCTGGTCGAGGAAGAGGGGGGCGACGGCCCGGGCGACCCTCGCCCCCTGCTCGTCGGAGGTGACCACGTCGTCGCCGTTGGCCACGTAACCGGCGATCGAGAGGTACATCGCCGCGGAGTTGGAGGTGCGGATGTCGGTGGTGGTGAGCAGCACGCGCTTGCGCGCCGGATAAGCGGTATTACCCGGTAATTTGTCCCACCGAGTGCCTTTCGCCACCAGATCCAGATATTTCTGGATATCAAGCACCTGGTAACCCTGACCGGAGTCCCGTACGACACCCGCCTGGCCGAGCACGTCCGCGATCGGGGTGAAAGTGGCGATCGCCATGGGCGAGGAGAACGGCGCGAACGTGCGGGTGGCGCCCCGGTCGCGCCTGATCTTCTCGGCCGCCGGAGCGCTGGACGGGAACGCGAAGCCGTACTTCCCCAGGTTTACCGAGGTCGCGATCTGGCGCGATCCCGCGGTGTCGACCTCCACCCGGAGGCCGTGCGCGGCGAAGGCCGCCCGCACCCTCGGGTCGTCGAAGAACGGCTTCTTCTCCGATCCGATCACCCCCCGGACCAGGGTGAGATCCCGCGTCCCCGCGCCGCCGTCACGGTTGCCCGCCACGATCGCCGCCACCACGGCGGCGCCGAGGAGCAGCGCCAGCCCGACACCGATCCAACGCCTCATGTGATTCCTCGAAATCTTGCCCCGTATCGCTATGAAATAGCGGTTGTAATTGAATTATGTGATTAATGACGACAGCGCGGAGCGGGGCACTCGCAACGTGTTGACAATTCATTTTCCGTTCACCGGCGCGCCACTGCGGGGGCGGCCGCAGGAGGTGCGACGGACGGGCACCACCGGCCCGCGCGTACCATTCAGCGGTGGAGGTTCTGGAACCGGAGGAGTGGCGGGCGCGGGCGGAGGCCCACCGGCGGCGGGTCGAGGTGTGGGCGGAGCCGCATCTGGCGCGCAGGGCGCGGGGCGAGGCCCATCCCATCGAGGACTTCCTGTTCACCTACTACGGGCACCGGCCGGCGCGGCTGCGGAAGTGGCATCCGGGCGCCGGGGTGCTCCTGAGGGGGGCGCACGACTTCGGCCGCGACTACCTCGACACCCCCGAGGGGGCGACGCTCGACGTCGCGGCGCTGATGGAGAGGCGCGGGCCCTCCATCGAGTGGATCACGCGGCTGCTCGCCGCCACCGCGGCGCGGCCGGGATATTTCGGCTGTTTCGGCCTGCACGAGTGGGCGATGGTCTACCGGACCGAGGAGGTCCGGCACGGCTCCTGGCCGCTGCGGCTCAGCGGGGAGGAGATCGCGGAGGTCGTGGAGCAGCGGGGCGTGCGGTGCGGCCACTTCGACGCGTTCCGCTTCTTCACCCCCGAGGCGCGCCCGCTCAACGTGCTGCAGCCGACGCGCGAGCGGCAGCCGGAGCTGGAGCAGCCGGGCTGCCTGCACGCCAACATGGACCTGTACAAATGGGCGTACAAGCTGTCACCGCTGGTCAGCGGCGAGCTGGTCGCCGACTGCTTCACACTGGCCCGCGACATCCGCGCCGTGGACATGCGCGCCAGCCCGTACGACCTGAGCTCGCTCGGCCACCGGGCGATCCGGATCGAGACGCCCGAGGGACGGGCCGAGTACGCCGCCGAGCAGCGGGGGTTCGCCGAGCGGGCGAGGCCACTGCGGCGGCGCCTCCTCGACGCCTGCGAACGGCTGCTCGCCGGCACCGGCCCCCGCTGACCCGCCGCAGGGCCAGGCCGGCCGGTGCGGGCGCCGTGCTGAAACTTACATCGACCCTCCTCCGTCCCGGCATGGCGAAGCCGCAAGGTTTCAGGAGGCAGGGGCAAAGGTTGGGGCATGTGCGCGGTGCATCCTCCCAGGCAGGGTGACCGAAAGTTTCTGGGCTGTCTTGACGTATTTCGGGGAGGTTTCCACACTGAGTCCCCAAGGCGTCCTCCCACGGCCGGGTCGGTGGTGCGCAGCAGGGCCGTCGCCTGCGACGCCCCGGTGGTGTGCCTCCCCGGAGATGGGCGCGGCGTCGAGTTCGCGGGGGTGTCCCCCCACGTTCCCGCTTTCCCGTGACGCAGTTATGGAGGCTCAGGCATGGGCACAAACGCCATACCCCCGCCCGGAACCCGGAGACCCCTCGGCGGCCTCCGCCGGGCCCTGATCGCCGGCGCCCTCGGCACCCTCGTGCTCGGCACGCTCACCGCGGTGACCGGCCAGGTCTCCGCCGGTGCCGCTTCTGGCGGCGCTTCCGCCGGCGCGGCGGCGAGCACGCTCGGCGCGGCGGCCCAGCAGAGCGGACGCTACTTCGGCGCCGCGATCAGCGCCGGCAAGCTCGGCGACTCGGCGTACACGACGATCGCGAACCGCGAGTTCGACATGATCACCGCCGAGAACGAGATGAAGATCAACGCCACCGAGCCGAACCAGAACCAGTTCAACTTCTCCAGCGGCGACCGGATCTACAACTGGGCCGTGCAGAACGGCAAGCGGGTGCGCGGCCACACCCTGGCCTGGCACTCCCAGCAGCCGGGCTGGATGGAGGCCATGTCGGGCAGCGCGCTGCGCCAGGCGATGATCAACCACATCAACGGCGTGATGAACCACTACAAGGGCAAGATCTACGCCTGGGACGTGGTCAACGAGGCCTTCGCCGACGGCAACTCCGGCGGGCGGCGCGACTCCAACCTGCAGCGCACCGGCAACGACTGGATCGAGGTCGCCTTCCGCACCGCGCGCGCCGCCGACCCGGCCGCCAAGCTCTGCTACAACGACTACAACATCGACAACTGGACCTGGGCCAAGACCCAGGCCGTCTACAACATGGTCCGCGACTTCAAGGCGCGCGGCGTGCCCATCGACTGCGTCGGACTGCAGGCCCACTTCAACAGCGGCAGCCCCTACAACAGCAACTTCCGCACCACGATCTCCAGCTTCGCCGCCCTCGGCGTCGACGTGCAGATCACCGAGCTCGACATCCAGGGCGCCTCCGCCCAGACCTACGCCGCGGTGACCAATGACTGCCTGGCGGTGCCGCGCTGCAACGGCATCACCGTGTGGGGCGTCCGCGACCAGGACTCCTGGCGCTCGGGCGACACCCCGCTGCTGTTCGACGGCAGCAACAAGAAACCCGCCTACACCGCCGTCCTAAACGCCCTCAACGCCGCCGACCCGGACCCCGACCCGGACCCGACCCCCACCCCGACCCCCACCCCGACTCCGACGCCCACGCCGACCCCGGTTCCGGGGGCGTGCTCGGCGACGATTTCGACCGTCAACAGCTGGCCGGGAGGGTTCCAGACGACGGTGACCGTCCAGGCCGGCAGCTCACCGGTGAACGGGTGGACGGTGCGGTGGACCTGGCCCGGCGGCCAGACCATCAGCAGCCTGTGGAACGGCCAGCAGACCGTGTCCGGCTCCAGCGTGAGCGTCCGCAACGCCGCGTACAACGGCTCCGTCGCGGCGGGCTCCTCGACCACCTTCGGCTTCACCGCCAACGGCACCGCGGCCACCCCCACGGCCACCTGCACCAGTCCCTGATCCGGCCTCTGACACGGTACGGGCCGGACCGCGGTCTCCGCGGTCCGGCCCTCACGCACGCGGTCCTCGGGGGAGCGGCGGGGCGTCCGAGTCGGCGGACGCCCCGCCGCCCGCTCATCGCCGGGGCTTCTGCGGAACCCTCGGCAGCACGTGGGGCGGCCCGGAGAAGGCCAGGTCCGCCTTGACGACGTTGTAGGCGCGCTTGGGCCGGTAGGACTCGTCGTACAGCGTGGCCATGCCCTCCGGGGGGTCGGTGAACCAGCCGGGCACCCAGGAGTGCCTGTCGGTGAATCCCCAGACGGTGTACGACAGGCAGTGCCGGTTGGCCAGGCAGGCCTGCAGGAGCACGCTGTGGTTCGCCGCCGACGCCTGGAGGCGGGGATTGATCTCGGCGGAGTCGCCCGCGCGCACGCCCTCGGTCATCTGGCTGCGCACGTCCACCTCGGTGAACGCCGTGGCGAGCCCGAGGCCGGAGAAGGCGTCGAGCACCTCGAGGACCTGGAGGGCGTCGTAGTTGTCGTACTGGGTGCCGAGGTGCCCCTGGCTGCCCACGCCGTCGATGGGGACGCCGCTCGCGCGCAGCTTCCTGACCATGTCGTAGACGTACCAGGTCTTGTCGGAGGGGCCGCGGTCGCCGAACGCCTCGATGTTGTAGTCGTTGTAGAACAGCAGGGCGTTCGGGTCGGCGGCGCGGGCCCAGCGGAAGGCGTCGGCGATGTAGCCGGGGCCGAGGTGCTGGGCCCAGAAGCCCTTCAGGTGGATCGACGACGGGGTGTCCCACGGGTCGCTGGCCGCCTCGTTGACGACGTCCCAGTGCGAGACCTTGCCCCTGAAGCGCTTGACGACGGTGGTGATGTGGTCGCGCAGGATGTCGCGGAGCTGTGCCTTGCCGATCGTCCCGTCGTCGACGCCCCGGGTGAGCCAGGCCGGCAGCTGGTTCTGCCAGACCAGCACGTGCCCGCGGACCTGCTGCCTGTTCCTGCGGGCGAACTCGATCAGCTCGTCGGCCGGGCCCCAGTCGTAGACGCCCCTGGTGGGTTCGAGCGACTCCCACTTCATGACGTTCTCGGCGGTGACGCTGGAGAACTGCGACGCGGCGAGCGCGCGGTACTGCGGGTCGGCCGCGTCGCGCAGCGCGTCCATGTCGATCGCGGTGCCGATGGCGAGGCCGTGGCGGCCGGCGAGCGCGCGCAGGCTCTGCTCGGCGACCGTGGGGGGCCGCTCCTTCGCCAGGACGGGTACGGCGTTCAGCGTGCCGGCCAGCATGAGCACACCGGCACCGGCGGTCAGGAAACGCTTCATCGAACTCCCTCGGGATCGGCCCCCGAAATCTTGGGTTGATGTGAAATGTGAGGCGGGTCCCCGCGAAGCCGCGGGAACCCGCCCTGTCGTCTGGGGGATCGTGAGACGTCGCGGGACGTCAGCCCACCCGGCAGGAGACCGCCGGCCAGGTCCGGTCGCCGCCGTGCATCACGGTGAAGCCGAAGGTGTTGCCACTGCCGTTGGGGCGCATCGTCATGACCTTGCCGCTGCCGTCCCAGCTCGGGCTGCCGTTCCAGGTGGCGCTGACCCGCTGGGCGTCGCGCAGGGTCACCGTCACGATCCAGCTGGTGCTTCCCGAGACGCCGACCGACAGGTTGAACCGGTCGCTCCACTGCTGGCCCGCGGTGACGGTGGCCGTGCAGCCGCCGCCCGGGGGGTCGGTCGGGGTGGTGCCGCCGTCGGGTGCCACGGCCCTGCCGGTGGAGGGCGAGATCATGCCCGCGCACAGGTTGCGGCTCCTGAGGTTCGCGGCGATCTGCGGGATCGCGTTGAGCGTCGTCGCGTACTGGTCGTGCATCAGGATGATCTGGCCGTTCTGCAGCCGTCCGGCGGCCTGCACGATCTGGGCGGTGCTCGCGCCGTTCCAGTCCTGGGAGTCGACGTCCCAGATGATCTCGGTGAGGCCGAGCTGCCGCGCGACCGACCTCACGGTGGCGTTGGTCTCCCCGTACGGGGGCCGGAAGAGCCCGGGCGCGGTCCCGGTGGCCTGCTGGACGGCCTGCTGGGTCCGCTGCAGCTCCGACTGGATCTGGGAGGCGCTCATGTTCACCAGGTGGGGGTGGGTGTAGCTGTGGTTGCCGATCCACATGCCCGCGTCCCGCTGGGCGCGGACCAGGGCCTGGTTGTTCTGGGCGTTCTGCCCGGTGTTGAACATGGTGGCCCGCAGGCCGTTCTGCCGCAGCGCGTTCAGCAGGTTGGCGGTGTTGCCGGGGTTGGGGCCGTCGTCGTAGGTGAGCCCGACATAACCGGCGCCGCAGTCGGCGGCCTGTGCCGTGGGTGACGAGGTCACGGTGAGCGCCGCGCCGAGGACGGTGAGAAGGCCCATCACGAGTGAGCTCCGGATGCGTGAGCGGCGTACCCGGCTTCCGCCGGTGACGGTTGCGTTGTCGATCACTCTGTTCCTCCAGTGGAACATCGATCGGTAGGGACATGACGCGTACGGAATGCGCGGAGCCAGGTGAGGCGAGCGGGCCTGTCTGGTGAGTCATTCTGTGTACCGTCACGAAACCTGTCAAGAAAGCATCGAAATCTTTCGGATGCATCGGTCGAATTCTGATCATGAGACAGCTGCTTTCATCGATCAACCCCGAATGCGACCGGCAGAGCGGGATTGATGAGCAGGGAAAATGTCTCAACCGAGAACAAAAAGCAAGATCGTATTTCCGATATATTTCTGAAAGTTGTTGACAGTAGGACGTGCCAAACCCACACTCTCAGCATTGACAGGCCCCGACCGCTGTCGATCCGGGTCACCCGCCGCGCGGCCTGGTCCTCCGGTCACCGACCGCACGACGACCGGCCGGCCCTGTCGCGGTGAACGCCGCCCCGGCCACCGCCCGCCCCGCCGGGCCCCGCACCACGCTGCCTGCCCCCACCGGCCCCCACCGGCCCTCACCAGGAGGAAGCACGCACATGAACGATGCCCCCGCCCCCTCGAAGAGCCGAGGGCGTGGCCGCGCCAGGTCGCTCGTCGGCCGTGTCTGCGCCGTGGCGCTGGCCATGGCCGTGGCGGTGCTGCCCGGCCCCGCCTACGCGGCCATCACCACCAACCAGACCGGTACCAACAACGGTTACTTCTTCTCGTTCTGGACCGACAGCCAGAACACGGTCTCCATGGAGCTGGGGTCCGGCGGCAACTACAGCACCTCGTGGAGGAACACCGGGAACTTCGTCGCCGGCAAGGGCTGGAGCACCGGCGGGCGCAGGAGCGTGAGCTACTCGGGCAGCTTCAACCCGTCCGGCAACGCGTACCTCACCCTGTACGGGTGGACGAGAAACCCGCTGGTGGAGTACTACATCGTCGACAACTGGGGCACCTACCGGCCCACCGGGACGTACAAGGGCACGGTCACCAGCGATGGCGGCACGTACGACATCTACCAGACGACGCGCTACAACGCTCCGTCCATCGAGGGCAACAGGACGTTCAACCAGTACTGGAGCGTCCGCCAGTCGAAGAAGACCGGCGGCACCATAACCTCCGGCAACCACTTCGACGCCTGGGCCCGTAGCGGCATGAGCCTGGGCAACCACGACTACATGATCCTCGCCACGGAGGGCTACCAGAGCAGCGGAAACTCCAACATCACGATCGGCGGCTCCTCCGGCGGCGGTGGAGGCGGCGGCGGAGGTGGCGGTGGCGGTGGCGGTGGTGGCTGCACCGCGTCGCTCTCCGCGGGCGAGCAGTGGAGCGACCGCTACAACCTCAACGTCGCGGTGAGCGGATCGAGCAACTGGACCGTGACGATGAACGTCCCGTCCCCCGCCAAGGTCCTCTCCACCTGGAACGTCGGCGCCAGCTACCCCAGCGCCCAGGTGCTGACCGCCAGGCCCAACGGCAACGGCAACAACTGGGGCGTGACGATCCAGCGCAACGGCAACTCGACCTGGCCGACGGTCTCCTGCAGCGCGGGCTGACCCCGGAAACCGGCACGGCGCGGCGGCCCACCGCCGTCGCGCCGTCGCCCCTTCCCGGCTTACCCGGCCCGCCCCCGTCCGGTCCGGCCCGCGAGGGCTTTCGCCGTCCCGGCGCCTACAATGGCCGTCGACGACGACCTGCGCCCGTGCCTCACGGAGACGTCGGCATGGAGGCGTCGGCCGCCGTCGACGACCTGCGCCAGAGCCCGGTGTCGGTGCCGACGAGGAAGCTCCCGCCGAGACCGGACGTACGGCGATCATCTGTGTACGAAGGAAGCGCGCCTTGCCACGGACAACGCTGCAGCCGCCGGAACTCTTCTCAAGCCGGCCGTGGGGATTCTCCCAGGTTTCCATCTCCCCGCCCGGCAGCATCGTCAACATCGCGGGCCAGGTCGCGTGGGACGCCAACCACGAGGTCACGGCGGTCGGCCGCGAAGCCCAGCTTCGTCAGGCCCTCAAGCATGTCTTCATCGCCCTGGAAGCCGCAGGCGGGACACCGGACGACATCCAGATGCTGCGGCTGTACATCCCGGACTTCCGATCCGGTCCCGAGGCGGATCTGATCGGCCGCGTCCTCGTCGAGACGTTCGGGACGGAGAATCCGCCCCCGTCGTCCTGGATCGGTGTGCAGGGGCTGGCCCAGCCGGAGTACCTCATCGAGGTCGAGGCGATGGCGGTCATACCGAAATAGCCTGTTCCGGTGGCCGGCCGGTTCGGAGAGGCGGTGTCGGCGAGTGTCACGTCCCCCCGAAGGGCTGGCGCGAGCGCTGGCCGAGGCGGAGCGGCAGGTGCGCTTCCACCGGCGGCTCGTCGAGGCCGATCCCGGCCGCCACTCTCCCGGCCTGGCGAGCGCGTTGGACGCCCATGCCCTCCTCCTCGGCCTGTCGGCCCGCCGGGAGGACGCGGTGCCGGTCGCCCGGGAGGCCGTCGGCCTCTACCGTGACCTGACCGCGAGAAAGCCCGGCGAGTACGCCTCGGCCTTCGCCTCGTCGCTGATCAACCTCGGCAACCAGCTGGCCGGACTCGGCCATCACCATCACGCCCTCGTTCCCATGCGAGAAGCCGTCGAGCTGTGTCGCCGCCTCATCCCGGCCGGCCCGGAACTGGTCTCGTCACTGGAATTCATCGGCGTCAAGCTGGGCGAGATGGGCCGCCACGACGAGGCGCTCGCCGCCCTCGACGAAGCGATGGACGCGCGCCGGTCGCTCATCGAAACGGGGAGGACGGACCACGCCATCGACCACTGGGCCGGGCTGGTCGCCCTCATCCACCAGTTGCACGAGATGGGCCGCGACGACGAGGCAGGGCCGTACCAGCGGATGGCCGCCCGCCACCACCGCCACATCGTGGCGACGCGGCCGGACTTCGTCGCGTTCCTCGACGAGCTGCTGAACGAGCACGGCTACTCCGTGACCGCGACCGGCCTTCGCCGCGACCCCGGCCGCGGAGCGGCGAGTACGCCGAGCCGGCCGAGCCGGGACGTGCTCGCCCGCCTGCGCGAGCGGAACGAGGAGGGCCTGCGGCTGATGAGGGCGGGACGCCTCGACGACGCCCTCGTCCTCTTCCGGCAGGCGATCGACGTCCTGGACGAGGAATCGGCCGCCACCGCGACGGCGTCTCCGCTGCACAACCTCGCTCTCGTGCTGACGAAGCTCGGCCGGTACGACGAAGCCCTCGGCCCTCTCGACCGTGCCGTGCACCTCCACCGAGCCCTGGCGGCGTCCGACGCCGGGCACCTGCCGCAGCTCGCCTCGTCCCTGAACAACCTCGGCTGGCTCCTTCTGGCGCTCAGCCGGTTCGAGGACGCCCTGGTCCCCCTGGACGAGGCCGTCGCCCTCCACCGCCGGCAGGTCGAATCGCCCGAAGGGCAGGCGCGCAGCCTCTACAACCTCGGCGTCGGGCTGGGGCACCTCCGGCGCCACCGCGAGGCCGTGGCCGCGACCGAGGAGGCCGTCGGCCTGCTGCGCCCGCTGGCCGCCTCCGACCCCGGCGCTCATCGCGCCGGCCTCGCGGACGCGCTGACCTGGCTCGGCAAGCAGCTCAGGCACCTCGGCCGCGACCGCGAGGCCCGCGCGGCGGAGCGTGAGGCCAGGCGCCTATAGCGTGGCGTCCCTGGGAACAGGTGGACGAAACGACATCGGCGGCGACGAGGTTCGGGAGCCGGGCGACCCGGGACTCACCGCCTCACCGCCCGTCGAGGACTCGCCGGGCCCTGGCGGCACGCCTGGTCCCGCCGCTCGAAGGGGAACGCGGCACCGGCTCGACGCGACGGCGGTGTTCGCCGGCGGCCCACCGCGCGTCCGATCGATCGCGCCGGTCACGGCGGGGTGTACGGACGAAGCCGCGGGGCGTCCGTCGACCGGACACCCCGCGGCGTTGTCCAACAGGGCGGATCAGCTTCCGTAGACCTCGAAACTGAACAGGGAGTAGCCCCACGCCGTGGCCCGGGTGGTGCCGTAGATGCGCACGTACCGGGTGGAGGCGCTCAGGCCGGTGTTGTCGTCCTCACCGCCGTTGCCGCCGGTCACCGTCCGGGCGGTGGTCCAGGTCGTGCCGTTGGGCGAGGTCTGGATCTGGTACGCCGACCCGTAGGCCGCCTCCCACACCAGGCGCACCCGGTTGACCGTGTAGGTGGCGCCCAGGTCGACCTGGATCCACTGCGGGTCGGAGAACGCGCTGGCCCACCGGGTCGTCGCCGACGCGTCCACCGCGGCCGAGGCCGGGTAGGCGGCCGCCTCCACGCTGGAGGCCGTCGCCGGCTTGTTCAGCGCGAGGTTCGAGGTCGGCGGCGCGCCACTGGCGAACGTGAAGGCGTCGATGTCGAACAGCGAGCCCGTGCCACCGGTGAAGACCAGGAACAGTGTCGTCGTCCCCGACGGCGGTGTCACGGTGCCGGTGACGTTGACCCAGGTCTCCCAGCCGCCGGTCGGCGCGACCGTGGCCGTGCCGACCACCGTCCCGGTCGCCGAACCGGCCCGCAGGGTGAGCGTGCCACCGGTGCCCGCCGACGCGACCCGGGCGGTGAACGAGGTGACCCCGCTCAGGTTGTACGGCGTGAACGAGATCCAGTCCCCGTTCTCGATGTGCCCGACCGCGTTGCCGCCGTTGGCCGACGCCTTGGCCACGATCTGGACACCCTGCTGGGCGCCGTAGTGCTCGGCCTGGCGGGTCCGCGGCTGCAGGACGGCCTGCGGCGCGTGGATCGCCGTGGTCGAGCCGACCGGGGTGTACTCCGCGTCGAAGACGCCGAAGATGTTCGCGTTGGCGTCGTGCTCACCGTCCACCGGGGTCTGGATGGTGCCCGAGCAGCCGGTCGCGCTGGTCATCTGGTGGCCGTGGCTGTCGTGGCCGAGGATGTAGTTGATCTTCACCCGGCTGCAGTCGACGGTCGGGGCGTTCGGGTCGGCGACGCTGATCTGGAACGGGATCGCGTCCCCGAAGTTGAACACCCGCCCGTTGAGCGGCAGGTTGAGGGTGACCACCGGTTGCCCGACGCTGATGGTGGTGCTCGCCGTGGCGCTGCGACCGGTGTTGTCGCTCACCGTCAACGTCGCCGTGTACGTGCCGTTGGCCGTGTAGGTGAACGACGGGTTGGCCGCGGTCGAGTCGGTGCTGCCGTTCGTCGTGAAGTCCCACGCGTACGTGATCGGGTCGCCGTCGGGGTCGGTGGTCCCGGCCGAGCTGAACTGCACGGTGAGCGGCGCGTTGCCGGCCTTCGGGTTGGCGTTGATCGCCGCGATCGGTGCCTGGCCGGTGCCCGAGTTGTACTCGATCCTGTACACGGCCGAGTTGGCGTCGCCGCCGAACCAGCCGGTGCCGTAGTCGAGCACGTACAGCGCGCCGTCAGGGCCGAACTCCGAGTCCATCACCTGCGTGCCGGTCCAGGTGGGGAAGGGCTCGATCGTGCCCACCCCGCCGCTGCCGTTCAGGGTGACCGTCTTGATCCACCGCCGGCCGAACTCGCTGATGAACACCTTGCCGTTCATCGACGCCGGGAACTTCACGTCCGAGACGAGCGAGGCGTTGTAGTTGTAGACCGGGGCGCCCATCGGCGACCAGCTTCCGCAGCACAGCTCCGACCGGTCCTGGCCGACCCCGTACGGCAGCCAGGCCGCGCGCGAGGCCGGGAGCTGGGTGATGCCGGTGTTGTTGCGCGAGTTGTTCGTCGGCCCGCCGGCGCAGTTGAACGCGGCGCCCGAGGGCCCGGACGGGAACGTGAAGTCGACGTAGGGCACGTTGAACTGCGAGCAGTACGGCCAGCCGTAGTTGCCGGGCTGGGTGATGCGCTCGAACGAGACCGACGCCGCCGGGCCGCGGGTGGCGCTGGCGGTGCCCGAGTCCGGCCCGTAGTCACCCAGGTAGACCGTGCCGGTGGCCTTGTCGACGTTCATCCGGAACGGGTTGCGGAAGCCCATCGCGTAGATCTCGGGCCGGGTGTTCGCGGTGCCCGCCGGGAACATGTTGCCCGACGGGACGGTGTAGCCGCCGCCCGCGCTCGGCTTGATCCGCAGCACCTTGCCCCGCAGGTCGTTGCTGTTGCCGGAGGTGCGCTGCGCGTCGAAGGCCGGGTTGCGGTCGGTCCGCTCGTCGATCGGCGTGTAGCCGCTGGAGTCGAACGGGTTCGTGTCGTCGCCGGTGGAGAGGTAGAGGTTGCCCGCCGCGTCGAAGTCGATGTCGCCGCCGACGTGGCAGCACATGCCGCGGCTGGTGGGGACGTCGAGGACGGTGACCGCGGAGGCCGCGTTGAGGGTGTGGTCGGCGTTGACCGTGTACCTGGCCAGCCGGTTCACCCCGTTGAACGGGGCGAACTGGGCCGCCGTGCCCGAGGCCGGGGCGTCGCCGCCGGGGGTCGACAGCGGCGGGGCGTAGTAGACGTACACCCACCGGTTCGTCGCGAAGTTCGGGTCGGCCTTGATGCTCTGCAGACCCTCCTCGTCGTGCGTGTACACCGGGATGGTGAGCGCCACCTTGGTGTTGCCCAGCACGTCGGTGTAGCGGATCACGCCGTCGCGCGAGGTGTGCAGCACGCCCCGGTTGGGCAGGACGGTGAGGCCCATCGGCTCGCCGGTCTCCGCCACGCCCTTGGCCAGCGTCACCTGCGTGTAGCCGGGCGCCGCGGCCGCGACGGCCTTCGAAGCGGCCTTCGAAGCGGTGTTCGGTGCGGCCTGTGCCGGTGGGGGGCCCAGGCTGAGTGCGGTCGCCAGTACGGCGACGCATGCGACTAACTTTCTCAACATGATCGGTGGTGCTCGCTTCCTGTAGTACGAGTCCATACAGGCGTGCGCCGATCACGCCAACGACGCGTAAGGGTGGGGGGAAATCCGTCAGCGACGTCGCTCGGACAAACTGTGACTGCTAGGGGTAAAACAGTCAACAGGTATCAGTCAGGATTTATAGGTCACCTCGCCTTCGAGTAACGCGGGGTCGCTTCGGGTGATGCGGGGGCGGGAGAGTCGTCAGACGGCCGCGGTCGGTGAAGCTGCGTGATCGGATGCGGTGGGGTGAACGCGGGGTGGGCCGGGGTCGTGAGAACCCGGTGGTCGGTACGGCCGACACGCATGCTCCGGCCGTCGCCGCACGATGCCGAGCCCTGTGGGCGAGGGGGTTCGCTGCCGGCCGCTCAGGCTCGACGGCCGCGCGCACGCGTGGCGGTTCGAGCCGGTCGCCGGTCTCGGCCTCGAATGGCGACCCTCGTCGCACAGGAGACGAAGACCGGGGTGCTGCAATCGCAAATCGCCGCACCTCCTGAACTTTCGCCACCTTTGCGGCTCATTCTGTAAATCTGGTGCGATCTTAAAATGTTACGTACGGACTGTCTAGATGTTACGGCTGACTTCGTCCGACTTTCGTCGGCCAGCGGCGAAAGTCCAGCATTATTGGTCGAAACTCCAGGCCGCGGCCGTCAGCCCCTTGTTCACACGTCCGCCCTGCCCAGGAAACCGCCGGACGGTCCTCGCGTTTTCGTGACGACGACCCGCCGGGAAGTCATTCCCCGCTCCCCGGGAGCAGGAAGAAGGCGACGATGCCTGGTCTGCGTGTAGGCGAAACGGTCAAGGCGGCCGACGACGCTGACCACGACGGGGTTCGGCCTGCCCGGCGAGATCGTCACCGTCCGGGTGGACGCCCTCAGGAAGGCGCGTCCCGACG
Source organism: Streptosporangium sp. NPDC002721 (assembly GCF_042888905.1). Classification (NCBI taxonomy): domain Bacteria; kingdom Bacillati; phylum Actinomycetota; class Actinomycetes; order Streptosporangiales; family Streptosporangiaceae; genus Streptosporangium; species Streptosporangium sp. NPDC002721. The sequence goes on along the minus strand of NZ_JBIAQI010000003.1, from coordinate 91,101 downwards.
TGAAGCCGACGATCAACCCCGCCAGGGGCTCGCCGGCGTCCTTGTGACCGCAGGGGGCCGGCATGTCCACCACGATCACCGCGGCAGCACCGACGTCTCCTGCCCCCGTGATCCGGACCAAAGGAGATCACGGCTTTGCGTACGGTGAAGTCCGGGCGGCAAAGCCGTGATCACCCGTCGGTCTAGCCCTGTCCCGTCTCCTCCTTGCCGTACCCGAGAGCCTGCGCCACCTCCGCCAGGGTGTCGAAGGTCTGCTCGGGCAGTGACCGCACGGCCCCGAGCACCGCGTCGGGCGCGCCCTGCTCCTCGGCTCGTGTCAGCAGGGTGGCGCGGTCGGCGGGAAAGACGCCGGCGCCACTGATCCACCGGGCCAGCTCGCTGCGGGCTTCCACGCCCTCCGGGCTGATGCCCTGCGGCGTGCCGGGCTCATGACCGGGCGCTCGCGATGTCGATGCCATGTCTTCTCCCTCGATGTGACCATCTCGATGTGACCGTGAAGCTCGGTCCTCTCTTGGAGCGGAACCCGAGCTCCGGGTGAGCGTCTCGTACCGGTGTCGCTCATCGGGGCGCGTCATGCCCCACGTTCCCGGCCCGATGACGCGTGCCCCTTTTTCCGTCTACGGGCGAGCCCTTACCCGCTCCCCAGTGGGCAAACATCCACGTGAGAGCTGTGGCGCCCGCTCGACTGCCCGACCGGGAGGCGGTCCCGATCCTCGTCCGCCCGCCGGCAGGGACGCCGCCGGAGCGGAGTCGGCGTCGACGGCCAGCGTGAGGGCACCGCCGGATTAGGGGGTGGAGGAAGGGGTACCGGAGCTGGCTCGCACTCCTGACTGTTTTTCAGGAAGGAACGGCATGACCTTCAATCCGTTGCACGAGCGGGGCATCCCGCTGGATCGACAGCTGCGCAACTGGCGTGAGCTGAACGTCACCCCGATCGATCCCGACCACACCGACCCCTACACCCGGTGCCGGATCATCGCGCTGAACGGCATCGAGGTCGAGGCCATCATGTTCAGCCACCAGTTCGCCCGGCACTGCCCCGACCCGGCCGTCAAGCAGCAGCTGGCCCAGGTGCGCTTCATCGAGGCCCAGCAGCAAAAGGTGGTCAACTGGCTGCTGCCCGGCCTGTCGTCGGTGCTGGAGACCACGATCGCCTACGAGCAGGTCGCCGTCGACCTGACCGCGTGGGTGGCGCGGATGGAGCCCGACCCCTACCTCAAGCAGGCCTACCAGTTCGGGGTCCTGGAGGACTTCGACCACCTGTACCGCTACGCCAACCTGTACGAGATGATCGAGCACCGCAAGGCCGAGAAGATCGTCGACAACCTGACCGAGGTGATGCCGGGCCGGCCCACCTACCTGCACCACCGCCATCCGATCGACAACCTGCGCGAGCCGTACGACAAGAGCTCCACCGCGCCGATCTCCAAGCTGCACGCGCTGACGATCATGGCGGCCGAGCAGCAGACCATGAACTTCTACATGAACGTCGGCCCCACCTACATGGAGCCGATCGCCCGCCGGCTCTACCAGGAGATCGGGCTGATCGAGGAAGAGCACGTCACCCATTACGAATCGCTGGTGGACCCGGGCGAGACGTGGTGGGAGATGCTGCTCCACCACGAGTACAACGAGTGCTACCTGTACCACTCGTTCATGGAGACCGAGTCCGACCCGAGGGTCAAGGCGATCTGGGAGCTGCACCTGAACATGGAGCTGGAGCACCTGCGCCTCGCCGCCGAGCTGTTCAAGCGCCATGACACCCGCGACCCGCAGGAGGTCCTCGCACCCGCGCTGCCCGCGCCGGTGACCTTCGAGCCGAACAAGGCCTACCTGCGCGAGCTGCTGGCCACGCAGATCGACGCCACCACGATCGGCACCGGCTACGTCCAGGACATGCACGAGCGGTTCGAGAGGTACCAGGAGGCGATCATGGGAGGTGAGAAGCCGCCCAGCGAGGTCGTCATCGACGAGAACCGCGCCAAGTCCGGCCGCGAGTACCGGCTGGAGACCGAAGGCCCGCACCCGGTGGACGCCCTGCGCGCCGACCGGTGAGCCCCGGCACCGTGGGGTGAACCCCCGCCTCCACACGTGCGGCCCGCGTTCCCGGATCGGGAACGCGGGCCGCACGCGCGCCGGGCCGTCGGCCCGCTCGGCCTCGCTCGTCCGGGCGCGCAGCCAGGTGAGCTCGTAGCGCTCCTCGCTGCGGGCGTGAGCCGTCACCGCGGCCCGCGACACCGTCAGGTTCTCCGACGGCAGGGCCGAGCGCGACCAACGCCCCCCGTGCCGACGGGGTGATCGGGTTTGCCGAGGGGCCGACGGCGCACACCGGCCTGGCATGACCGTGATCTCACTCCGGCCGGGCACCTTTCCCGTGGAGATACGGACCTGGCGGCTGGAGACGCTACGGATCCTTCGTCTCCCGGGTGAGCTGGACGTCTTCATCGCCTCCCGCGTCCGCGCCGTTCTCGACGAGGTGGGGGCCGCTCATCGTGAGTTCAGGCTGATCGTGGATCTCACCCGGCTGACCTTCATGACCTCGGCAGGCGTGGGCCTGCCGCTGGAGGTCCGGGACCGGGTCGGCGAGCGCGGGGAACGTCTGGTCGTGATCCCCGCTCCGGACAGCCACCCCTGGCTGATCCGCATGGCGGATCACTTCGAGGTCGAACAGAGTATGAGAGGGGTGGTAGACGCCCTGCGGCAGACGGAGCACGACCCGGCGGTGCGGGGCAGAACCGGCGAAAAACCGCAGATCGGCTTCGGCGTGAGGCCGACGAACAAGAAACGTCCGGGAGACGAGTGAGGCGAAGGCGCCTTTGGGCATGGCCGATTCAATGCAAATCCATGGCAAAGCGGATAATCGTGTCGTAGGGGATGTAAGGGATGAAGGGTCGGCGAAGGTGGGCGAGCGCATGTCGGCGGTAGCGCGACGGTGAAGATCTCTCCTGACCCGGAGCGGATGCTGGTGGGGCTGTTGCGAGCCAGTCACCTGATGGCTCTGGAGCAGGTACCGGGCCTGGTCGGGGAGTACGCCCCGTCCGCGGGCCTGACCGAGGTGCTGATCTACCTGGCGGATCTGCAGCACAACGTGCTGCGTCTGCTGACCGGTAAGGGCGAAAGCGTCGGGAAGAACGCGTGCATGGAGCCCTGCGAGTTGCGCGTCGACGGGACCTTGGCCGGGCGGGCCTTCCAGGAGGTGCGGATCCTGATCGCCACCGGTGACGGCGCCGCCGAGGCGGAGACAGACGCCGGTGAGGGCGCCGACGGTGCGCGGCGGTGGTGGGTGCCGCTGCTGGACGGCACCGAACGCCTGGGAGTGCTGCGCGTCAGCGCCGAGGCCGGTGCCGGCGAGCGGATCCAGGACAACATGCGGGACCTGGCGTCGCTGGTGGCGCTGCTGGTGGTCGACAAGCGCCCCTGCAGTGACTACTACGCACGGCTGGTGCGCACCCGGTCGATGCACGTGGCCGCGGAGATGCAGTGGTCGTTGATGCCGCCGCTGACCTTCGCCGACCACCGGGTGACCATCGCCGCGGCGCTGGAACCGGCCTACCAGGTCGGCGGGGACGCCTTCGACTACGCCATCGCCGGCGATGTGGTGCACGTGGGCATCTTCGACGCGATGGGCCACGACGTCTCGGCCGGGCTGAGCGCCAACCTGGCGGTGGCCGCCTGCCGCAACAACCGCCGCCAGGGCGCCGACCTGGCCGCGACCAGCGAGGCCATTGAGCAGATCCTGATCACCGAGTTCGGCCTGGCCACCCGTTTCGTCACCGCGATCCTGGCTGACCTGAACACCCGCACCGGGATGTTGTCGTGGGTCAACCGGGGCCACCACCCGCCGGTGGTGATCCGCGGCGGCCGCTGGGCCACCACCCTGGAATGCCGTCCGGCCCACCCGATGGGCCTGGACCTGGGCCTGGAGATCACGACGTGCCGGGAGCAACTGGAGCCCGGGGATCGGGTGGTGTTCTACAGCGACGGCATCATCGAGGCCCGCAACGCCACCGACCAGGAGTTCGGCCTGAACCGGTTCGTCGACTTCATCATCCGCCGCACCGCCGACGGCCTGCCGGCGCCCGAGACGCTGCGCCGCCTGGTGCGCGGCGTGCTGGACTATCACGACGGTCAGCTCCACGACGACGCCACGGTACTGCTGGTGGAATGGCGCGGCGACTCCCACAAGCGGCTGCGACTGTGAGACGCGGCACCTGAACCGGCGGAGCCGCCCCCGGCTGACGGATCACCGGGACGAGACGAGAGCCGAGCTCTACGGGCCTCGGCTGACATCGGTGCCCTCACCGCCGCACGTACGACGATCACCGCCCGGCGGAGCCGCCCGATGCCGGATTCGATCCCGAAAACAGAAAGTGCGGGTCGAGGACGAACCTCGATCCCGCACCACCTGGTGAATCCCATTGGGATTCGGCTGGTGTCCGAGGGGGGACTTGAACCGTTCGCCCATCTCCTGAGCAGCACCGACGCTCCGTGGCTGGACCTCTCATGCCCGGAATAGGCGCGCGGAGAGGGGGCGGTGCCCACACCCACCTCAACGAGATCGGGCCCTACCTCGTGGCACACGCCCATGCCGGGGAAGCCCGGCAACCGCCGGTTCAGAATCCTCAGCAGACGATCTCGACTGCGCTCAGGGCAGCGGTGGCAAGGGGGCAGGAGCTCGGTGATCGCAGCACCGAACCCCTTCCTGCATCCCAGCAACCTGATCAACCCAGAAGCCAGGCCGTGCGTCACCCCTCGACACCAGAAATTGCCGGGGAAGTGGTTTCGGTCGAAGGGGCTTGGGCCGAGCGTACTCAGCGCGATCGGGCTGGGGACCGAGTCATTCTCGGCTGTGCGGTGGCTGTCCTGCTGGGGGTCGCCGGCGCGGCCGCCTACGTCTCGTACCACCACTTCTACGGTCTGGCGATCGCTCTGGGAGAGCGGCACGACATGGCCATCCTGTATCCGGCGATGTCCGACGGTGTGATCGTCATGGCGTCGCTGGTGATGGTCTACTGCTCGCGTCGTCGGCTACGTGTTCCGGTGCTGGCGTGGGTGGCGCTCGCATTGGGCGGGGCGGTGACGCTGGCGGCGAACGTGGCGCATGGCTGGTCCGGCGGACTTGGATCGCGGCTGGTCAGCGCTCTGGCACCGCTGGCCTTCGCGGGAGCGTACGAACTGCTCATGTGGATCGTCCGGAACACCCGGCAACCGTCCACCGAGACGTTGGCCAAGGACCACGTGTGCCAGCCCGTTGAGACTCTCGTTGAGGTGGAACGCATGGTGCCGCTGCTGCCCACCGACCGGTACGAGGCGGCGCGGCTTACCTATATCGAGAGCCTCGGTGAGGGCAATCAGCGGGTCGGCCGACGCCCGCTGATGAGCCGGTGGGGACTGGAACAGCGTGAGGCCGAGGAGATCATCGCCGAAGTGGAGAAGGAGCGGGCCCGCGCCATCGTCGAGGTGACCGATTCAGAGAGTGTCGTGCCGTCGCTGGGCGGCCCCCGTTCAACCGGCACGAGCGAGACCTGTGGCGCGTAGTAAAGGACATCGGTAACGGGGTGGTCGGGTCGTCCTCAAATCGCCCAGTTCGATCATCGGGCGGTCTTTTATTTTGAAGCGATCAAGGTCTTGGGCCGCGATAAATCATTTATCGCGGCCCATGATTGACACCAAGATCAGCTTGAGTTCCGCGAAGCATGGGTGCGTGCAGCCGAACTCCGCTTGTGACTGGAGGATTCTTACCTCTGAAGCAACGGCAATCATTCGCATGGATACGTCACCGACAAGCTAGAGATCCTCCTCAATGGAGGAGGTGACGCTAGGTAGCAGTTCAGCTTTGGACAAAAGCGATCTGGTATGTGAGGTGGTGGAGCGCTAGGGATTCGAATCCTGAACCTACGAATTAAAAGTTCGCGGCTTTACTGTCGTCCAATGCCGAAGACTGTCTATTTCTATTAGATTGGCCGGATTTGCCGCTGTCAAAGTAACCGCTGGTGGTGTGCGATGTCGCCCCGTGTCGCATGCCAATGAGCAACCACCGGGCAACCGTGAACTACCCGGTCGGGCTTTACCCTTTACCGAACCACGGTGAGGCGATCTCGACCCTGACCTTTATAAAGGGTTCGGTGGGCGATGAACCAGGCTGGCAGGCTAGATCAGTAGACGCTGTCCGGAATTGTTGGGGTCCCTTAAGCGTCACTTATTTCTTCGGCGCCTTCGGGACCAGGTCGCCAGGGCCGCGATAAAGCAGGCGGATCCCGGTGCTTGTGCGAAGGCGACGAGCACGCAACACGCCCTGGCGCTCGCGATTGAGGGTAATGGCGGCTTCTCCGAGCAGGTCGTAACCGATGGACCAGATCTCAATTTTGCCTTGCCCGTCGTCAGTCACGCGCAGCCACGTACCCGGGTCGGGTACCGTCTCGTACCAGGTGACCTCTTGCAAGACCTCGGTCGTGCTTCTCCATTGAAGCGAGCGCCGTATCCGCGAGGGGGTCACGAATGCCTCCCAAGCTGACCGTGACTCTGGTGTCGGCCAGTCCTCGCTGAGGGCCTGCGCAGGGTCGAGGTCGTTAATCCACTGGCGCATTTCAGCAGCCGAGTTGAATGCGGCGCCGGTGCTCATGACTGCCGATATGGCCGCTAGGCGGTGATCGAAGCCAGAGCGTATAAGGATCGAGGCTGCCCGATTCAACGTCCCGGTCTCGATTGCTGATACTGCCGTACCCAACAAGGCGTCGGATGCGGAGCTGCCTTGGGCGGTTTCGTAGACTCTGGCAGCTTCCATTCCCCAGACCAGCCGGTAGATCACGTCGGCCTCGATGAACTGCGCTATCGTGACGCGGTCACCGGGAAGGTCGCCGAGGGCCAGGCCGTGAACCCAGTGCCTTAACACCCCGCGCCAGTCGCCGAGTGTCGTCTCGGGAGCGAAGACTTCCAAAGCGAACACGATTTCGGCGATCGCCACGAGCAGGTCGGCGGCCGTCTCGTGGTGTCGCTCGACGATGGCGGCTTCAGTTTGGCCCGCCAAAGCGATGATGCTTCCAGATACCTGAGAGAGCTCAGATCCGGCATCGGCCCCTAGCCCAGCCAAGAACCAGCCGCGGCGCTGCGACGGTGTGGACGTTTCCCACAAGTACCTGGTCCGGCTGTACACCAGTCCGCGCAAGGCAGTGGCTGATGTGTCGTTGTAGCGGCGAAGTTGCCGTTCCCACAGCGAATCGCGCAGGGCATCGGCGACGACCTGCGTCGCGGCGTCGGCTGCGGTGTACAAATCGCTGTCTCCGACGACACTCAGAATCCCGATGTCGAGCAACGCGAGGTTCGAATGCCAACTCGCGGTGGCGACGGCCCGTTCCTCGTCGCTCTCCTGGGACATGATAGGGAGGGACCAATCGGGGCCGCCGGTGAGGTATTCGAGAAGGGGCTCCACCGAAGTGAGCCTCCGCGATGCGAACATCCTTTTTAGGAGTTCGATGCCGATTTCGATGAGTCCCGATCGCAGGGCCTTGGCGCCGCCTTCCTGTGTGAGTTCGAGCCACTCCCGCCGATGCCCTTGAGTCAGCTTGAAGCTCGGATAGAGAACAAGCCCTTCGGTGTCAACGAACGCGCGTCCCGCACGCCCGATCACATTCGCGAATTCGGAACCCTTGAGCAGTTCCCTGCCGCGGCGAAGGCTGTGGAAGAGTACCGCCGACGCAGACAGGTTCAGTCCCTGGGCCAGAGTGGGTGAGGCGATAGTTACCTTCAAGCTGCCCTGCTGCAAGAGCCGCTCGATCTCGCGCCGGAAGGGACCAGGGAGCGCCCCATGGTGGATGGCCACGCCCAGCCGAAGACACCCCAATATCGGATGGTCGGCACCGAACCACTCGGCGCCGACGGCAAGAGCGTTGTTCAGGTCCACATTTTCGGGCAGGACGGAGGAAACAAGGCTTCTGCTGTAGAGATCAATGATCGCGCGGGCGTACGGCTCTACGGAATTCCGCTGGGGACAGAAGACAAGGACGGTCTGGCCTTCTTCGACCAGCCGCCACGCGGTGGCGATGACGTGTTCACGTTGATCCGCCGGGAACATCTTCCTGCGTCGGCCGCTTGGCTTCTTCACCTCGAAGTAACGCGGGATGAACGGTTGATCGGGCCCAAGAGTGATGGTCAGCCGAGCATGGTCTTTACGCCACTCGACAAGGCCGAATCGCTGCTGCGTTGGGCGCCACTCCTCGCGGTGCAGGCCGTCTGGGTCATCATCGGTGATCCATGCGACGAAGTCGTCGAGTTCGCTTCCGGAAGGAAACACGGCCGAGAGACACAGGATGCGGCGCGTTGAAGCGTCCGGACGACGCAGGAGTCGCTGGATCTGGGCCTCATAGCGGACCTCACGCTCGGAGGCTCCGATCATGTGGCCCTCGTCCAGGACAACGAGGCCGACGTCATCGAGTACAGAGGGATCGGATCGGAGGGCGAAATCGAGCTTCTCCGGGGTTGCCACGACAATTGCGCTGGAACGCAGGTTGTCTTCGTCGACGTCGCTCGTCCCCATGCTGCCGTAGAGGGACGAGACGCGGATGCCCAAGGGCGAAAAGGTCCGTGCGAGGACTTGCTCGGTCTGGGCGGACAAGGCGCGCAGCGGGGTGACGTACACCGTGCGGCGCCCCTGAGCAAGACACGCCAAGATCGACAGTTCGGCGATACGAGTTTTGCCAGCGCTGGTCGGCAGCGCGACGACGAGATCCCGGCCGTCCCGGAAAATTCTGTCGACGACGTGGAGTTGGGAGGGCCACAGGTCTATCTCAGAGCGTTCCCGCGCCAGGAGCGACTCAACGAAGGTGCGCCTGAGGTAAGGCCACCGTTCGACGTTGTCAGCAACTCCTGGCGGTGGTTCGTTCGGGATGTTCGTCTCAAGGCTCGTGTCGAACAGGCCGCCGAGCAGATGTCGCGTGAGCCGGTAAACCCACCACGGCCCGGGGGCGCTCACGTCCGAAGACGCTCGTTCGCCAAGCCGCAACTCGTCGAGAGCCGATTCGAGCAGGTCCCGGCTTCCAATCTCGATCGCGAACAAGGCGGCCGAGACTGCTGAGAGATAGTTTTCACTGAGGAGAAGGACGACGGGGCCGACCTGGTCGGGTGGGGTGTCTTCCCCGATGCTCTCTGCCGCGGTGAAGTTCATCAACAGAGTGTCATCGGAGAGTTGGGAGGAGGAACGCAGCGACTGGGTCCGCCGCTCGACCGAACTCAAGTCGCGCAATATGAGGTCCGCCAGCGTCTGCTCCATCGGCGCTAACCGCCCTGACAGCAGGCTCGCTTGGGTTAGCGAGAACGCCCGCGCGGCGTAGCCACCGAGATGGCTGGCCGCACCGGCGACAAGTCCATGGAAGCCCAAGTCTGCTTCGGGCGTCGCGTTCCGGGTGGCAGCTTCAAGTGCGTAGGAGCTCTGGATGAATCCCTGCTGTGCGATCACGATCTGCTCGGTTGTGTCCTCGTTCGCGGACTCCAACAGCTCAAGACTCGTGGCTAGCAATGCGTATCCGTAGTTGAGCAGGTCCGCGTCCAGAAAGGGACTGAATGCGGGTGCGTCCTGCGGCAGCACGCCCTCGCGCCGGATCATAGATTGGGCCTGTCCACGGGCCAGTAGGCGCCCGCGGAAACCGGCGTCGGTGGCTGCAGCAAGACTTTCTGCTAGATCTCGTGCTTCACGAGCCATCGGCGGTCACCTTTTCGTAGGCGTTCTCAATGAACTCTTGGTGGCCTTGGACCCGAAGTGTGATCGTCAGCTGTGGTACGGCGCCCGAGTACGCCTGGAGATCTGCTGTTACGTGCTTACTCGGGTCGCTGCTCGTGAAGAGGAACATCAGATGACTGACGCGGTCGGGGCGGATGCCTTCCAAGAGCTGCATGTCGAGCACGGCCTCGCCGACGTCACTGTCAGCCGTGGACAGGAGCCGTTCGGCGAACTGGGTGAGCGAATGCGGTGAAGGCAACTCATCGTTGCGTGCCAGACCTTCGCGAGCCTCCACGACGGTCGGCTTGCTCAGCGTGAGGCGGCTTTTCGCCTCGGCCTTGGCGATGTGGGGCTTGCCGTCGGCGTCGAGCCTTGCCCCAAGTACGTCATCCCCCCTCATCGCCCACTCTTGATGGTCGCGCTGAATGAGGCGGCTCGGTCCAACCACATACCCGCGCTCTTCGTGAAGGTAGGCCGTCGCGAGGATCTCGCCCATGTCCCCGGATCGGGCGCTTGCCTTGGTGGGAAGCTTGTTGCGGAGGAACTTAGCCACCGCATGCTTGCCGTGTCGCTCCGCGATCTTCGCGAGCGACTCGGATGCGGCGTACGCGTCCGGAAGAGTCGCGGCGAGGGCTGCAACGCCCGCAGCATCGTCGTTCGACTCGATGATGCCGGCAAGGTGGTCGCCAACGGGCACGAATGTCCTGAGGGTGCACCAGGTCCCGAAGTCAGTCATGCTTCGCCCACACGCACATTCCCCCGGGGCCTAGTGATATTCCTGGACAAACTGTACCTAGAAGGCAGGCTCCGCCGCGTCCAGTTGCCTTCGCAATAGTGGCGTACTGCGGTTGACGTGACACCGGAAGAACGTGCCGCCGCGAGCCCCTGATGTCAGGGCCAGGTCCAAGATCGTGGCGTATGAGTGAGCCGGGGTAACTATCGATAACACCATCCATCCAGCGAAATTTTGTGTCCGGCCCTTGATGACGTGCGCCTACCTCTGCTGTCAATAGAGCTGGAAGCGGGGTAAAGATGGAAGATCAGAACGCTGGTTCGTTTGCGTAGTCCGCTGCCGTCCAAGGGTCATTTCGAGGCGGAGGCACCTTCGAGCGGAGAGTGGGCGGCGGCAGGTCGTCGGCTCCGTCGATGGCGGCGTTCCAGAGCTGATTGAGCAGCTCCATGTGAGTGAGCTCCGCCGGCCCTTTGTCGTATCGATGATCTTCATCGTTCTCGTAGTACTTGGCGTCGAGGTCGACTCCCGCCATGGCGCACAGTGGCGCATAAACGGCATAGGCCGTCTCCCACTTCTTGGGGATTCCTTCTCCGCTCAGCGTGCGTCGGACCGTCTCTGCACTGGCGCTCCCCGGAAGATCCATCTCCTGGGCGCGCTTCACGATTTCCCGTAGTGGGGGTCGGCGAGCCAGCCGATACATCTGGAAGATCTCTTCGACGAAGCGACGATGCGGCCCGGCAGGCAGCACAGACGTGGGGGGCATTTTGATGGTCGCCAAGTTTTGCCTCCGAATGACAAGCCACGACTCACTTAAGTCTAGGCGTGTCAACTTCTGACTCGTCGCGAACCAGGGCAGCTGGGATCAGCCCGTCCGTATCTCTCAGAAGCCCCCGATCCAACCGAGGGATCAACTACTTCTGACTGCCGGAACGCTGGAGTGTGCAGGTCAGAGTGGATGTGGATTGACCTGCGCAAAGGCAGAAGGCGGCCATGGCCGTCTCAGTCGAGAGAGGCGTCGATGTATCTACTGACGATCCGTGCTGCGGTTGTCATCCTTGCGGCGTTCGTCGTGGCGGCCATGGCGGCAGCCCTTGTCCTGTCGACGGGAAGCCCCTGGCAGGTGGCCGCTCTGTCGGCCGGTCCGGCCTTCGGGTTCAGCGTGATGTTCTTTAACGCGATCATCCCGCCGGCCGCCGCCAAGGAGGACGAGGACAAGTAACCCCGTTAGCGATGCGGCGGTGGGGTCGGCAGCCTGGGCAACCCGCCCAGGCTGCCATGATGCAGTCCGAGACTCGTGGAGACCGAAGTACATCAGCAAGCCGGGGAACATCACTGGCACCCTGCAGCACATCACCACCAGCCCCAGCAAGATCGGCAATACCGCCCGCGCCGCCCTCGTCCTCATCCAATCGAGCACGGCAGACTCATTTGAAAGTTACTGAGATCACCTCAATAAGTGGGAAAGCACTGCTTCGCTGGTGCTCAGCGCGATGGAAAGACCAGCCCTCGACCGCACCGGAAATCTCCGGTGTCCCATAGCGCAGACCTCTACCACTCCAGCGAGCTTGCGCGTCTGCTCGCCGGTGAGTAGCGCGGCGCACCCCTCATGGGCCAGCACCTCACACGCCGCGTATCCATCGCGGGACGCTATCGCTCGCTCAATCAGCGTGGCGGCGACACCCCTCACACTGGGATGCTCTGCGCCCTCAGCGGCGTCGAGAATGGACAAGCCCAGCCGCACGCTGAACACCGTCAGGCCAAGCGCGGGAACGAGCCGCTGGTAGCGGTCCACCAGCACGGCCAGGTCGTCATCGACCGGCTGGTGGGCAGCACGACGGGACAGTACGGTCAGGCACGCCGTCACCGTGTTTTCCCACGGCTCACCAGGAACGGTGTCCGCGAGCAGTGCCAAGGCTCCCTGAGCGTCGCCCGCGGTGCTGCTCGCGATGACTGCGACTTGGCGGCCGTCGAGCATCCGCCGGCCAACACCGTTGTGCTGCTGGAGATGCGCGAGCGCGTCCTGCCAGCGGCCCGCGCCGGTCAGGGCACGAGCCCCCTCGGCTAGCAAGACGCCCCACAACCACTGGCGAACCTCTCGGTGATCGTCGGTGGTCGAGGTGAGCGTTCCCGCCCGCACCGGTAGACCGTCGAGGACGGTGTCGGCGCGGGTAGTGACGGCCTCGTACAGGTCGGTGAGGAGCCGCAGAGCGCCGTCGCCGTCACCGTCGCGGATGCGCAGGCGAGCGAGGTTGACGAGGGGTTCCAGCGCACGGCGCGCGGCCTGCCCGCTCAGAGGACAGGCAAGCAGGTAGAGCTCGGCGTGACGATGACACCAGGCCCGCGCGAGGTCCGGCAACCCGAGATCGGAGGCCAGCAGGGCGGCCTGGTTGAAGACGACTGAGGCCGACGATGGATCTCCGTCGCGCTCGGCCGCGTCGGCGAGGGCGCATAATTCGCCGACGCGGGCATCGAGCGGTGTACAGGCCGGGCGTGAGCGCGCGACGAGGGGAAACCGGCGCGCTACTGGCCCGGCCGGATCCATGCCGCTACTCCCAAATAACCGTTATGGGGTGGTGTGGCCGATCCAGGACGAACCGGCCCGAGGCGGGATCGGAGGCCTCGGGGTTATTAGGCATTTCGAAACGGACGGTACGGGTGCGGTACTCCGTATCCCAGATCTGGACCTGCTCGGCCACCAGTTCCGCGAGGTTCTGACCGGTGGGCCCGTGTCCGATGACGCCGATCTCGTACAGTTTGCCGCCATCGGCCGGCGGGGGAGTGGCGGGGCGGATGGCGAGGTAGGCGAGGTCAGCGCCTCGGGTGGTGGCCATGGAGCCCCAAGGGAACATGGGGGTGACCTGGCCACGGTCCTTGGCCGCGGGCTCGACGTTCATCCGCATCAGGGCGTTGTCGAGGCGCAGGCACAGCCACAGTTCCATCCACTCCAGCAGCACACCCGGCGGGAAGAGCACTTCGGTCCACCTCTCGTGCCGTTCGGTGTCCAGCACTCCGGCCAGGGCGTGGCCGTCGACGGCCTGGTCCTTGTGGACCTGCAGGGTCACGTCCTCCTCGGGGGTGAGGGTGACGATGCGCCGTGCGTCGTCGCCGATCCCGCGCAGCGGCATGAAGACCGCCAGTTTGCTGCTCACGCTGTGCCAGCGGTCTTCGCCTCGCTCGAAGGCGATGGTGCGCGAGTTGGTTCCGCGCAGGCGAAGCGGCACAAGCAGGCGCCCGCCGGGGGCGAGCTGCTCCAGCCACGCGGTCGGTGTCTCGAACGCGCCGACGGTGGCGATGATCCGGTCATAGGGGGCGCGCTGGGGATGGCCGAGCGCGCCGTCACCGAGGATGACCTCGACGTTGTCGGCCCCTGCGGCGGCCAGGTGCTCGCGGGCGCCGTCCACCAGATCTTCGTCGATGTCGATCGTGACGATGTGGCCGCTCTCACCGACGATGGCGGCCATGATCGCCGCGTTGTAGCCGGTGCCTGCCCCGGCTTCCAGGATTCGCTCGCCGGGGTTCGGGGCGAGCTGTTCGAGCATTCCGGCGACGATCCACGGCTGTGAGGCGGCGCTGATCTGGGTGCCGTCCTCGGTCGTCTTGGTGTAGACGGGGTTGTCGGCGTACGCCTGGTCGAGCGGTACGCCGGGAAGGAACAGGTGCCGGGGGGTTCGCCGGAAGGCGGCCTCGACGGCGGGGGTGCGAAGCACCTGTTGCTCGCGCAGCCGGTCGGTCAGTTCGGCGCGGAGCCGGTCGGCGGACAACGCGGGGTTATCGCTGAGAGTAGTCATTCGGTCGACCTTAGTTGTTTCGGAGGTGGTGGCAGGTCGGGACGCGAGGTCCCGGTCTGTGGTGAACACTGTGTCCAGCGCCAGTGCGGCAAGGGCGGATTGGTCGGCTGCGGGGAGCCCGGCGCGGTTGGCGTGGAAGATGATGTGGTGGGCGAGGACAGCGCGCAGACCTCGCGTCAGCCGTCCATGGCGCGACAGGTCCGCCAGGGCTTGCCCGGCCTTCTCGAAGGCGGTGACCCACCCGTCGTAGCCCACGAGGGGGCCGGTGTTCGCCGGATCGCACAGATCGCGGACGTTGACGGTCATGAGGCGGCGCATCGCCGCGGCCAGCCTGGCAGCCCGCTCGGGGGCGACGGTCCCGGGCTCGGCGGGGCGTAGCTCGGCGACCTTTTCCCAGACGTCGCCTTGCTCGTAGAGGTCCAGACCGGCGGCGCGCAGCATCGCGCTACACAGCAGGGCTGTGGTCTCACGCTGTCCCAGAGCCGGACCGTCGTGGCGTGCGGCGCGGGTGAGCAGGTGGTGGCTGTCATGGTGGAACAGCTCGTGGGCGACGCTCATGGCCGCGGTCCCGCCGAACGCCGTTGTTTCGGGCTCGTAGATCCCGAGCGCCCAGCTGATGATCCGGCCGTCGGCGGCCAGTTTGTCCAGCAGGTCGGCGACGACGGTGGAGATGGGATCATCGGGCAGGTAGCGCAGCCGCCAGGGGTGCTTGCGGACGAACCACCAGCCGTGCAGGAGACCGGCGCCCTGGGCTGCGGTCAGCGTCGGGCGCAGGTCCCAGATGGCGACGTGTTCGGCCGTGGCGCGGTCGGGGACCTCGATGTTGTACTGGCGCCAGTCGATAGTGAGCATCAGGTGGGGCGTCCTCACAAGGTAGGTCGGTCGCGGGCGGTCAGGCGATGAGCAGGCAGGCATCCCAGCCGGTTCGGGGCAGGGTCGCGGTGCTGGGGGCAAGGGCGGCCAAGGCGACGCCGGCGGCGCCGTCGAGAAAAGCCGGATCGCATCCAACGTCGCCCAGGAGAGCGGCGGCGGTGTGTTCGGGATTGCCAGCGGCGGGTTGGACGGCGTCCAGCAGGTCAGGGACGAGGGCATGCAGTCGGGCCGCGGCGTCCGGGGTGGCGTCAGAGGCCGAGATGGTGGCGATGTGGGCGAGCCCGGCGTAACCGTGGCACAGCGAGGTGTCGGTGATCGCCGCGCGATGGAGAGGGTTGGTCAGAGCGTGGATCAAGGCGTTCTCCGCTATGTGTCGGCGGTCGGTGTCTCCGGTTGCCAGGGCGGCGAGTTGCTGAGCGCGTGCCAGGCCGACCGTGCCGTAGCACCATGCGGGACGTTGCGGGCCGTCGAGGTCGCGATGTCCGGCGCGTAGCTGGGAGCGGTTGACCCAGTACGGCCACAGCGGGCCGGCGCCGGTGTCGGTGCGCCACCGGTCCAGCCACGCGCAGATCCGGTCGATGGCGTCACGGTGGCCGGGCACGGTGACGTCGCGCTGGGCGGCGAGCGCCAGCAGGGCCAGCGGGCCGCCGATCCCGTGGGCCACCCCGCAGTTGCCGTGTCCCCCGGCGAACCGGACGCTGTCGCGCCCGGAGGGCCCCGAGGCGCTCCACCAGCCCGGAAGTGTCTCCCCATTGATCTTCAGGGGCTCGGTCAGGCGCACCAGGTACTCCAGGACGGCGCGGACCGCTTCGCCGCCGGGGTCGCGGCGCAGCAGGTAGGAGCCGACGCCAGTCAGGCCTCGGATCACGTCGAACTCGGCCAGTGCGGGCAGGCGCCCCGCGATGATGCGGGCCTGCGCGAAACCAGCCCGGCGCTGGATATCAGCGGTGATCACCCTGTCGAGGCCTTCCAGGGCCTTCTCGTAGGAGCCGGGCCGGGCGGCGGCCGCGCAGGCGAGAACGTGAGCGAGAGCCGGAGCACCATGAAACAGGTGGCTGTCGGCTCCGGCGGTGAGCGGAGAGCGGGCGGCGTAGGTGAGCCAGTCGTGGGCGCGCTGCCACGGTGCGAGGCCTGCGGCGGCGCGTTCGATGTGCAGCAGGGCGATGCCCGGCGCCCCGTGGGCCAGCGACTGGCGCCACCACGGCTGAGCGGTCGACGGCCCGGCAACGGCATCGGGATGCGCCAACTGGTCAGCGACCGCTTCGGCGAACGCGGCAGCGGGGTGGTCATCGGTCACGAGCGGCCACCGCAGGTGCGAGCACGCCAGGCCAGGGCCGCGGCGCGGGCGAGGTACATGCCCACGGCCTCGTCGTCGAAGTCGATGCCAAAGGCGCGCACGAAGTGGATGTGCATCAGGGAGCCGAGGACGTCGTCGACGTCGATGCCCACGGCGTCGGGGCCGGGCAGGTGGGTACGGTAGTTGGCCAGGGCCTCATCCCGCGGCTTCCACGCGGAGACGATCGCGGCGCCGCCCGAGGCCGCGCGCAGCGCCGCCCAGTCGTCGCGGGGGTCGGCGATGCGGACGGCCTCGGTGAACACGGGCCGTGCGACTCGGCCCGGTGCGGTGGCGGGAATGTGGTCGATCAGCCACTGCATGCCCGTGGCGACGCTGCCGGTGAACGCCACGGCGATCGCGACGTTATGGGCGGCCACCAGCGCTTGGTGGTGGGGGCGGACCGGCTGGCCGAGCTGGACGAGCAGGGCGCGCGAGTCGGCGCCGAACACCGCCTCGGCCGCGTCGATCGCCACCCCGGATCCCCAGCGGCCGGTCTCGGGGTAGGAGGTGGGGTAGGTCACCTCGCGTAGCAGACCGGCCCGATGCAGTTCCTCGGCCCAGGTACTCACCGTACGCACGGCCAGGCCGAATTCTGTCGGGTCGGGCAAGGCGATGCGTAGGCGCAGATGATGGTCAGGGTCGCGGTAGCGGATGTACCACCAGGCCGGTTGGCCGAGCCGGTCGAGCAGGATGGGCAGGTGCTCGGTGAGGACGACGTCTTGGCGGTGGATGTCCCCATACAGGCTGGCGAGCAGCACACGGGACGTGGCAGGCATCTGACCTTGGGTGCGGCCGACGATCCGTGCCCGGGTGGGTGTCGGCAAGCGCGGCCACGGCGGCGGTTCGACGGACGTCAGCGTCACGATCACCTCATGAGGCCGTCCTTCGCACCAACCGGCGTCTTCGGGGGCTGAGACTTCGGTCAGCACGGCGTGCGAGGCGGTGTTCAGGTGCGCGCGCAGCAGCGCCCGGTGCCCGGCCACGTCCAGGTCCAGAGGCAGCAGCCGGTCCCCCTCGGTCAGGCGCACCAGACTCGGTACCCGACGCCGCACCTGCCAGGCGGTCAGGGCCTCATCCCATACCGTCCACGGTTGCGAGCGCACAGGCAGCTCGGCCGCCTTCAGTCGCCACCTCGCCGGGGACAAGATCGTGCGGCCGAAGCGTAATCTCGGCAAAAACGGCAGGCGCGTGGCGGCCCCCCAATCGAACATCGCCACCTGGGCGCACTGGGCGCGGGTGAGTTCGGTCAGGAAGCGGGCGAGCGGCGGTGTGTGGGTCTGCAGGTTCAGCGCGTGCATCCCCGCGGCCTCCAGCCGCTGTCCGAGCGCGGGCGCGGCCAGGTACATCCGGCGGCCGTCACAGCCCACCGCCAGATCCTTGGCAGTCAGTATCTTCTCGTCGGCGCGGTGCTCGGCCAAGCTGATCACGGTCGGCAGGATCTGCGTAGCTCGGGTCACGTGTGTGGTCGCCGGGTCCAGCGGCGGGAAGGACAGCTGCGCCGCCATGGTGTCGGGGTCGCCGCCCGGTAGATCAGACAGCTCAGCGGCCAACTCTTCCCGGTCCCGCGGGTGAAGGACGCTCAGGAACCGGCCGGTCACCACCCCCGCGGCTCGTGAGAGGGTCGTGATCTCCAGGTGGAAGTCGCCGCGCTGCAAAGCCTGCTGGTCGGCGGCATGAATGCGTACGCCCAGCTCCAGGTGCGACGGTGGCCGCAGCCGTTGAGAACCCAGCTCCAGGGCCGCGATCAGCTGTTCGTCCAAGACCACCTCGGCGCGGCCGTCGAGTGCCGCGTCTTGAGCCAGCGCCAGCAGCACCTCGTCGCGGCTCGACATCGGCGAGCGCCGCACGGGTGTCACCGTGCCCGGGTATCCATCGGGCCAGCCGATACCGCTGTCGCTGACGACGTCCAGCAGCGGCACCATCGACCCGATGCCGAACCGTTCGTAGAACCGCTGGTGGTAGGCCCTCCAAGCGGGTGTGCCGTAGGGGTAGGCGCTCAGACGTACCAGGGTCAGCGCGGCACGCTCCGCTTCACGGGCGAACTCTTCGGGGAGGACAACCTGCGCATCCAGCCGCAGATCCACCGCCAGCGGGTGTTGCCTGGTTCGGGCGAGACGGCGCATCCGCGCGGTCGCGTCCGTACGAACTACGCGGCCCTCGCTCGCAGGCGCCTGGTTGTGACGCTCAAGGAGTGCGTGGACCTCTTTCAACTCGACGGCCAGATCAGCGACCGGTGCCACCATCGCAGCGCCGACCGCCTCCAGTTGCTCCACCAGGTGGCCCAGGGCGTCGGGTTCGGTGCTGGGCGCATGCAAGCTGGTGATCAATGCGCCACGAGTGACCAGCTCGATGAGCATCTTCGAGAGCTTCGCCGACGTGGCCGCCGGGAATTCCGCCTGGATCTTCGCTTCCAGGTCCTCCATGCGGATTGGTGCGCGGGCCGCGTCGATCGCGGCGCGCACCGCGGCGGTGTTGCGCAGCGAGATCTCCACCGCCCCCGTTCCCCGCGGCTGGTAGGGCACGATCAGACGGTTTCCGCGCACCATCAGCGTGGTGTTGGCCACCACCGGCAGCCGGGCCATAAGGCTGGAGCACCCCTCCAGTTGTGCGACGACGTCGGCCAGCCATTCCGCCCCTGCTCGGGCAACGGCGTGATGCCGGGTACCCCAGCGCAGTTGCACGGTGGCCCCGAAGGACGCCGGGGCCACTCCGGCGAACAAGCCGAACGGCGTCGCTCGCCCCACCATGCGCTGCAGGTAGCGGGCCACGGACAGCACCGCGCGCCACGTCTCGCGGACGGCGGGGTCCTCGGCCGCGCAAAGGGTCCGCACCTGCGCTGCGAGCACTGGGCTGGCATGGCCCAGGGCTTCGGCGAGGCCGTCGACCGCCCACACCTGCCGGAGCCAGTGCACCCAGGAAGCGACGCGCTCGGGCGCGGGGTCGGTCAGGTCAGGCCACGGCGGCAGATCTGGCCAGGAGTGGGCGCTTGCACGGATGAGAGCCGTGCCGGCAGATCGGAACCCCGGACGAACGTGGGAGGGCATGCATACCTCCGTGATGTCGAGGTGATCAGGGGATGGCCGGCGCCGCTGCGGGAGGGCCCATGCAACGGCACCGGCTTGAGATCAGGCGTGCGCCCGATCAGGGGGCGTTGGTAACGCAGGCACCGCAGGTGCTGGTGCAACCGTCATCGGTCATGTTGATCAGACCGGCCGAGTCCGCTACCTCCAGTGTGCGGACGTCCAGGTCGAAGAGGTCCGACTCGGCCGGCTCCTCAACCTGCGACTCCAGTACTGTTGCGGTCATCCGAAATCCCCTTTCTGCTCGATTGCGGAGCTTGGAACGGCCCCGCCTTGAGTTCCGTACGAGAGCGGATGTCTGGCGATATGCACAGCCAGCACCCACGTTCGCCGGTTACGTGCTGCTGACGCAGCTGCTGCCGCACGTGGACCCGCACCCGCCGTCTGTGGTCGAGATCAGGCTGTTGATCTGATCGCTGGTCTCCACGACACGGATGTCCAGGTTGAAGAGGTCAGAGTCGGCCGTCTCCTCGACCCGCGACTCCAGCGCCATCGTGCTGGCGCTCATCAAAGGCTCCTTCCGATTTAACGGTTGATTGGAAGTGCTCCGTATTGCATGCCTTCCACTTGGAATTGTCAAGAGTTTTAGTTCTGGCACTTGATTGGTGTAGCGCTATTTTCGGCCACCTTCTCAAATGCCGGGCAACCCAAAGAAGCAATCGACAGTGATGCAATGCCTGACTGTGGGCACGCTTAACGTTGGGCTGCTTGCCGAACATTTATTGCAAGGGTTGCGGAACGAGACTTCCGGGTTTACGGAAGTGAAGTGATTAAAGGCAGCCCTACCCGCGAAAGCGGCATGCAGATATCGTGGCCGAACCCTATTCGATTCTGCGGCTCCGGCCGGTGGACGTTTATGTATTCGCTGGCATCCTGCTAGGGGTCAGCGGCTCTTTATGTTGAGGACCATTGAGTCATACAGTGGTGCCTCGTCCCAAGGCCGCGACTCCCCGACCTTCTTGTATCCCCACGACTCGTACGCCAATTGAGCCGGTCTCGCTTCCGGCTCTGGTCGCATTGTCAACGTAACCCGCTCGACCTCCAGACCTTCTATCAGAGCGGTGTGAAGCTTTTTGGCAATGCCGCGCCGCCGCCACGGGTTTCGGACAGCCAGTTCTATGATGACGAAGGTTCGGTCCCCGGTTTCCCGCGTGAACTCCTCCGGTGCCGGTCGAAGCAGCCCTCGCCACCACTGGGTGTCCGGCGGCAACAGGTATCCGAAAGTGAAACCGACGACCTCCGTATCCTCATACGCGATCGCAAGCCGGAAGCCCGGACGTTCGACCTGACGCTGGAAGCGCTCGATGAACTCTGCGACATCCCGTGGTCCCTCTAGGTACGGAGGCTCGGCGTATACCTCTTCGTACGCTGAAAGGATCGCGTCCAGCTGCGCCACCGCCCCGCTGCCGTCCCATCGCTGGATGGTCACCTGATCAGTCATATCGCCCTCTCCGTTAGGTGATTCGATAAGACCTCTACCGAACCGGCTGTTGTTCGACTGTCGGTCTTCGCGAGAAGGTTGCGGACCTCCCTCAGCCGCCGGATTACACGCCCGGATTCGACTTCTTCCAGGTGAGGCAGAGAAGCAACCGCTTCGGAAGCGGCCTCGTCAGCCTCTCCGGCAAGTACCAGGCTGCGGGCCAGAGTGAGCCGATAGAGAGCAGCATTACGGGTGTAGGTGCGCTCTTGATGGGCCAGGGCAGCGCGCAGAAACGGAACAGCCGCGTTATGGTGCCCGGTTTCTGCGTAGATCAAGCCCTGCGTGTAACCAAGTTCGGCCTGTCCATGGAAGGCTGCCCATGACGGTGCCGGCCGCTCTCGGTCGGAACGTTCAATCACGCGCATCGCACAAGCGAGCTCCCGTCGCGCACCGCTGTTGTCTCGCATTTTCGCAAGAGCGCGAGCTTCACGTGCGACGATCATCGATACCAAAATTGGCGACTGCATAGCCTCAGCGCGCAGCCGGGCCGCGCGGGCTAGATCATAGCCGTCCCGCGGCCGGTCCTCGTGAATGGCTTGCATGCTGAGGCTGGCGAACACCATAACTTCAAGACTTGGATCACGCAGCATGGTGGCGGTAGTCAATGCCTCGCCCCAGAACCGGCGAGCCTCGTCTTGCTGGTCGGCGTCATAATGTAACCAACCACAATGCTCCGCTGTTTCTCCTGCCAGAAGCTGGAGTTGTCGGCCGACACTGGCGGGGTAGCTTCCAGTGTTGATCACACGACGAATCCGCTGCAGATGCCGTATGGCAAGAGATCGCACATCACCCCCGCCATAGGCATCGTCGAGAGCATAGAGCGAACGCAAAACCTCGCGCAGCTCAGCGATATGGGTGGTGCCTACAGAGCCGGAACCGGACAGGCTAATACTCGCAGCAGTGCCAAGGGTATCGGCCAGGAACATTCTACGGTCCAGGCCGAACGTGTTTTCGGATGCCTGCTCGATGTATTCCGTTCTGCTCGGAGGCGGCGGCGGAAATCCCAGTTCAGCAGGACTCATGCCGAACATCGCGTGCAGCACCCGCCATGCTCGGGGACGAGGAAGGGGCGGATTCGGTTTGCGCCAACGACGTAATTGTCGCTCGGTCAAATTAGCCTCCTCCCCCATCAACTGCGCTGACCTCGCGTATTCCGCAAGGAACGCAGCCGCTTGTCCCCAGCCACGCAGTCTGCACTCGCGATCGAACGCCGTCCACTGCTCGGTCATGTCCGCCTCGGGGTAGTCACCGTTCCTCACGGTAGCGCAGGACTTTTCCAGCGAAAGTCCGCCGAGAGAAGGAAAAGTCCGGTGAAAGGTCCTCCTTCGCGTCCGGTTTGGTGGCCCGCCCGCACAGTTGCATGGAGGGGAGGGCAAGCAAAGGCAAGGAGAACACGATGACCAGCCCGGAAAGTTCCATGGTGAGTGAAGACCTCAGACCATACGTTGAGCTGCCCGGTTCGCCTCCTACATCCGCCGGCGTGTACGACACACTGCGGGGTGGCAAGGACAATTTCGGGGGCGACCGCGCTACGGCCGAGCAGCTCACCGAGATCATTCCTGAACTGCCCGAGCTGGCCCGCGCCAACCGGCAGTTCCTCATCGAGAGCGTTGAGACCCTCGCCCGCATGGAGATGCGATGGTTTCTCGACCTGGGGTCGGGCCTGCCTTCGAACAGTCCCGCCAAGGATGATCTGCATCGGGTGGCCCAGCGGATCGTGCCTGACACCCGGTTCGTGTACGTGGACAACAACCCGAACGTCGCAGCCCACGGCCGGGCGCTGCTCGCGACGAACGACCTGGTGCGCGTCGTCGAGGCCGATGTCCGAAACACCACCACGTTGCTGCAGCACCCGGACATAGAGGCACTGCGGTCCGGTGGTAAGCCGGGTGCGGTCATCGCCGGCGCGCTGTTGCACTTCATGCCCGACGACGAGCCGCGACGGATCCTGACCACGCTGCGGGAGTGGATGCCCGAGGACAGCCACCTGGTGCTCTCACACGCCTGCCCTGGTGCCATGAGCAAAGAGGATCTGGAGAAGGCGACCGCCGCCTACGTGGCTGCGGACGTACAGATTTACCCGCGCCCGATGGAGGAGATCGTCGGGTTGTTCGACGGATTCGAGGCGCTGGAGCCGGGAGTGGTTCCGCTGGAGCCCCACAGGCCTCGTCGGACAAATGCACCAGTGACGCAGAGCGGGCACTTCGTCGGGGGTATCGCCGTGCTGCGGAACCGATGATGCACAGCGAGGGCGTCCCCGGCCGGCCGCGAGCGCCGCCCACCTTCACACGCTATCTATCGACCTCACGACGAAACCGGCGGTGATCAACGTGATGGACCAGCTCGGTGACGAGATCATTCTGCGTGCCCTTGGCCAGGCGGTGGAGGGCAGAAGATTCCAGGCGACCCTCACCACGCGATCACATCTGTCTCTCGTCGTCGTCAGGCGCGACAACGCCGCCTTCGGAGGACGGATCACCGTGAGACCCCGGCAGGGTAAGCCGTGGCTGTGGTGGATCTGGGGAGCGCCCATCGCCCCAGCCAGTGAGATCGAGGCCGCCGCCGCGCATATCGCACGAGCTCTGACGCGCCCGGTCGTTTCCCTTCGATCTCACCCCACGGCTTCGCTCAGCCCTCTCATGAGAGCCAAGTTCCCCCCTCTTCGCTGAGCGGCAGTCGGCCGCCCACTCATCTGACATTTCCTTTTACGATTCGGAGCGGTCCTTGCGTTCCCCCCAACGAACACTTTCAGTAATTGCCTTATTGCTTACTGTCGCTATATCGGCCTGTGGCGCCACGGACCCCTCCAAGAACGACGCAGAGTCTCCGCTGACCGAGATCAAGGTCGGTGCGTTGCCGGTCCCGGACGCCTCCACCGCTCACATCGCCAAAAATCGCGGTTACTTCCGCGCCGAAGGGCTCGATGTCAGCATCGCGCCCATCCAAGGTGCCGGTCCCGCCCTGGAAAGCCTCATCGGTGGCAGCTTCGACGTCATCCAGGGCAACTACGTCACGGTCATCCAAGCCGCTGACGCCGGGCGGAAACTCACCGTGATCGCCGACAACTACCAGGCCGCGCCCGGCACGTTCGTCGTCATGGTCCCCAAGAACTCCGCCATCAAGAGCATGGCGGACCTGAAGGGCAAAACCATCGGGGTCGCGACGCTGCGCAGCATCGGGACGCTGACGGTCACGGTGGCTCTGCGGCAGGTCGGCCTGACCGCGAATGACGTGACCTTCAAGGAGTTCCCGCTCCCTGAGATGAAGACGCATCTCCTGGCGGGCAGGGTCGATGCCGCGTGGGTCACCGAGCCCTACAGCACGCAGATCGGCTACTCCGGCGGCACACAGATCGGGGACATGACCGCGGCCGGCGGCCCTCTGGATATCTTCCCCATCGCCGGGTGGATCGTCTCCTCAGAGTGGGCGGCCCGGAACCCGGACCTCGCCGCGAGGTTCCAGCGCGCCATCGTGCGGGCTCAGCATGACGCCGCCGGTGACCGCAACGCTGTCGAGGAGATCCTGTCGACCTACACCAAGATCGACGCCGCGACCGCCGCCGTCATCGCCCTGGGCACCTGGCCCGTCACGCGCGACAAGAACCGCCTGCAGCGCGTCGCCGACACCATGCACGAGATCGGCTACCTGACCAAACCGTTCAACGTGGACCAGCTGCTGACGACGCCGACACCAACCTCAACGCCGAAAGGGTAACCGCCCCCATGAGCCAGGCCAGCCTGCCCCAGCGCGTTCGCACCACTCCACCACCCAGCACCGACCATGTGAGCGCCCGGCAGCAGGAGAACATCCAGGACATCATCGACGGCATCGCGCTCTTCGGTGCGTTGAACGCCTTCTGCGAGCTCGGCGTCGCCGACGCCCTGGACGCGACCGACGAGAAAATCCTTCCGGTCCACGAGGTCGCCAAGCAGTGCGGCGCCATCCCGGACCTGCTGGAGCGGATCCTGCTCCCGATGGTCGCCGCGGGCGTCATCACCCTGACCCCCGGGGGCGTCAGCTTGACCGACCTGGGGGCGGCGTTGCGCCGCGATGTCCTGGGCTCCATGCGGCACGCGGTGACCTGGGCCGCCACTCCCGTCAGCTGGAGCGCCGTGCCCCAGCTGGGTGAGGTCATTCGCACCGGCCGGCCGGTCCTTCCCGGCGGCAAGCACTCGCTGTATGCGTACCTGGAAGGCCACCCGAAGCAGAGGGAGATGTTCGGCGAGTTCATGTCCTCCCGCTCCCACCCGGTCGCGAGAGCACTCGCCGATCAGGACTTCTCCAACGTGCGGACCATCGTGGACGTGGGTGGCGGCACCGGCATGATGCTCGCGACCGTCCTGGAGGCCCACCCGCACCTGAACGGAGTTCTGCAGGAGCTGCCGTCGGTCGCCGAACGAGCCGAGGCGGCCATGGCCGCTCGCGGGATGGCCGACCGCTGGCAGGTGTTGGCAGGCGATGCCTTCGAAGGCGTCCCCTGCCTCGACGCGGCGCCCGGGAGCGGGGTGTACCTGCTGGGCAGCATTCTGCACAACTGGGGTGATGAGGACGCGTTGCGCCTCTTGGCGCGGGTCCGTACCGCCATGGTGATGTCGCAGCGCCCGACCGCGCTGTGGTGCATCGACAAGCTGACGCTCAACGCCCTCCTGGACGTCACCATGATGAAGTTCTTCCCCGGCGGACAGGAGCGCACCAGCAGCCAGTACACCGAGCTGTTGACCAAGGCCGGGTTCGTGCCACGGCGCAACAAGCCTCTGGCCGGCGGTCTGAACCTGGTTGTCGCGACGCTCAAGTGAAGCTCGGCAACGCCAGCGCGTGCGTACGGACCCCACGCCGTAAGCACGCGCTGGCGCCGATCAGCTCTGGCGCACCGAACCTTTCAACCTGCCCCCTACGGGAACCCCCGTGATTCGACTTAAGCACGTGAACGATGTTCGCAAATTGGTCTACATCACTCTCGACGAGCTCGACCGGCTCGTCGGCGATAACGACGACCTGTTTGGTTTGCTTGTTGTGGCCGAGGCCGTCTTGACCTCTCCGCCGCAGGGCATTGTCACCTGGTTACGCCAGCCCAAGAACGTGTCCGATTGGTTGGACACGTTGATCGTCTACGAAGGAAAACACCAACTCTCGTGGTGGAGGCGGCAACTCAGATTCGGTGACGCCGTTCAGACCGTCCAGGCGCGCCTCTCCCTGGCCGCCACCCGGGCCCGGGACTGTACGGTTTTCGGCTCTGTCTCTCTTTCGGTGGTGACGGAGCGTCAGCCCAAGAGGATCCGGTGGCGGAGTAGTGCGAAACCTGCGCGGCCGTGCATCTGGCGCATGATGCGCTTGGTCTTGGTGTTCACGCCTTCGGTGCCGCCGTTGTGGTGGGGCAAGGTGATGGCCGCGCGGACGGCATCGCGGTCCTGGTCGAGGCCGCGGGTGAAGGAGTGCAGGTGGGGGAGGTCGGCGGCGCGGGCGGTGGTGATCCACGTGTCGAGACGGTCGGCGTTGCCCTCGCGCGGCCGGAGCAGGTCGGCGAAGGCGCGCACCAGCCCGGCTAAGTCGGTCATCTCGGGGCAGGCGGCGGTGAGCTCATCACGCAGGTTCTGCTGCTTGCCGGTGAGGTTACCGGGCCGGGTGAGCAGGAGTCGGGCCAGGTGGCGCGGTGAGATGGGCGGGCGGTCGCCTTCGGCGCGGCCCTGGGTGATGTAGCGATATAGGAGGTTGAAGCTGCCCGGGTAGCCGAGGGTCTTGATTTCGTTGAACAGGCGCAGGACGGGGACGGCGGGGTCGTCGGCGCGGCGGCGCCGCAGGTGGTCACGGTAGGGGTCGACCAGGGTGGGCCGGTACTGCGGGGCGCGTCGCAGCCGTCCGGGCTCGGGCACGCGCGCGTAGCGCTTGACGGTATTGAGCGACAGGTTCAAGCGGCGCGCGCACTCCAGCAGGCCGACGCCCTTGCCGAGCAGGTCGTGGACCTGGTGCCGGCGCTGCAGGGTGCTTTGTGCCCGGGGGCCGTCCTGCGGGGGCGGGCCGGCCTTGGCCCAGCAGGCGCTGTGCGCGGCGACCTCTTTCATGACGACCTGGCCGAGGCCGTGCCACAGGTGCCACCGATCACCGGCCTGGATCGCTTGCGGGAGGGCGCGGCGGATCGCCTCGGCGTAGGTGCCAGAGCCGTCTCGGCACACGACCTGCACTTCGGGATGGGTGCGCAGCCAGGCCTCGAGGGTGTCGGCGGTGCGGTCGGGCAAGACGTCGATGCGCTGACGGGTCTCGGCATTGATGAGCACGGTGGCGTAGCGATGGCGGCGGCGCAGGGCGAAGTCGTCCACTCCCAAGACGCGGGGCACTTGAAACTGTGGCAGGGGCAGCTGCAGCAGGATGCGCAAAGCGGTGTGCCTGGACAGGGGCATGGCCAGGGCGGATAAGACTCGCGTGCCGGCACGTCCGGCCAATTCGCGGACTACAGCGCCGATGTGGCCGCTCAGGCGGGGAGTGCGCCGCTGGTAGCGTTCCAGCACGCCGGGAAGCTGTTCGCGGAAGGTTTGACGGCAGCCCCGCGTCGGGCATATCAGGCGGCGGATCCGCACCGCCACGAACACGCGGCGTGCGTCGACCGGGACATCGGCCACGCTCCGCTCGTGATAACCGTGCACGCGTGCGGTCTCGGCACCGCAGCCAGGACAGGCGACGGGGCCGTCCGGGGTTCGCGCCCGCACCCGGATCCGCTTGCCTTCGTCCGCCACGTCCTGCACTACCAGCGGCGACAACCCCGAAAACACCGTACTTACCAGCTCGTTGACATTATGCATAACTCACCGTGACGCAGCAGGACGTTTGGTCACCACCGAATCTGCGACAGAGCCGTTAACTGGACAGACCCCGCCGCAATAATGGCGGCGAATCTGCTTCCATGTGATTCCAGGATACTTACGTCGGATCCACCGGATAATCCTCATCCACGCAAAATAGCTAAGGTGGCAGAAAAGTGGCATTAGCCACTTCAGGCCTATCGTCAACTAAAACTCGAGTTAAGGGTCTCATCTTAAGTTCTGCGAGCTTTGAGGTATCCTCCTTTACCGTCGGTGGCACGTCAACCAACGCCCGGAATTAATGTCATGCGTCAATGACGGCAAATGGCTTTTTTGATAAGCTTATCAACCCGTTTTTTTGCGCCCTGGATGCGAGATAGGACTACCGGGCCTGATCAGGCCGCTTTCGTAGGCCAGGATTACTAGCTGAACCCGGTCGCGTACATCTAGCTTGGCGATGGCCCTGGTGATGTGAGTCTTGGCGGTGAGAGGGCTGATTACGAGGCGTCCGGCGATCTCATCGTTAGACAGGCCGAGCGCGACAAGCCGGACCACCTCCAGCTCTCGGGCGGTGAGGGCAGCCAGTTGTTGCTCGGCGCCGGACGCGGGACCTTGCCGGTGAGCGAATCGCTCAACGACACGACGGGTGACACCAGGGGACAGGAGCGCGTCCCCTGCGGCGACAGCAGCCACCGCCCGGCGCAGGTCGCCGGGGTCGACCTCCTTGGTGAGGAAGCCGCTGGCTCCGGCGCGCAGCGCGGCGAAGACGTTCTCGTCGGTATCGAAGGTGGTGAGGATGATGACACGGCAACCAGGGAGGGCCGAGTGGGTAACGATACGGTGGGTGGCCGTGATGCCGTCGGTGTCGGGCATACGAATGTCCATGAGGACGATGTCGGGCTGGAGGGCAATGGCCAGCCGCACGGCCTCGTCCCCGGTGGCGGCCTCGCCGGCAACCGTGATGTCCCGGGAACGGGCGAGGAGACTGCGGAAACCAGCCCGTACGAGTGCCTGGTCGTCGGCGAGGAGCACCCTAATCGTCATGCCGGCGAGCCTGCCACAGGAATGTCGGCTTTCACAGTGAAGCCTCCGGAGGTCGGCTCTGCGGTGAGCACGCCACCGAGGGCGCTCACTCGCTCGCGCATACCGGCGAGCCCGTACCCTTCAGCGACGTCGTGGTCACCGCGGCCGTCATCAACGATCTCAACAGTGATTGAGCGCGGGCGGTAATCGATTGTTACTTCGGCTTTAGTTGCTCCCGAGTGCCTGAGGGTGTTGGTGAGGGCCTCCTGGACGATGCGATAGATCGCAACGGCGGGTGCGGCGGGAACGGCTGAGGGGTCGCCGTGCTCGTCGAGGACCACGTCGAGTCCGGCGGCGCGGGCGTCGGCGACGAGTTCATGTAGGGAGGCGAGACCAGGCTGGGGTGCGTTGTCATCGGGGCCCTCGCGCAGGACGCTGATGAGGGAGGCGAGGTCGGCCATCGCCCGGTTCCTGATGTTCTGGGCCAGGCGCAGAGCCTCGGCGGCCTCGTCCGGCGCTTCTTCGAGGGTGTCGGCAGCGACGTTAAGATGAACGCCGACAACGGCCAGGGTGTGGGCGACGATGTCGTGCACTTCACGCGAGACGCGCAACCGTTCCTCGGCGACGCGGGCGCGGCCGTCGGCCTCGCGCAACCGCTCTCGCCAGCGTAACAAAACCGCGTAAGCGACACCTGCGGCGATGAGGACTGCTAACAGCAGAGCCTCGCCAGCGAGATGAACAATGAAGCGGCCTATGCTCCGGTTGAGAACCGGCCAGAAATCGACAGCGGAGTAGATGAGCTGGGCGGCGCCGATGGCGACCACCCAGCGCACGCGTGGAGTTGCGGCAGCGGTGAAGTAGGCAACCGACAGCGGCCAGATCCAACCACCCTCGAAGTCGCTTGTCAGGCGGTAGATAAAGATCGCGGCAATTGATAGCAGCAGCACAGTCATCGGCCAACGGCGCCTGACGAGCAGGAGGGCTCCGAGGAACAGCGCGAAAGGGATTGTGCCCGTCCAGGTGATGCGCACCTCGGCGGCGGCAACACCAGTGATGACGCCCACCACGGTGAGAGTGGCGAGCGCAACGTCGATGATCCTGTCGAAGTGACGGACAGGGATGGATACACGCTGCGAAAGCGGTTCGGCCATGCGAGGGTCCTCCCTGAAAGATGATGTCATCACGCTAGGCCGGGTCCTACTGGGGTCGCGTCGTCCCCCAGTCGTCACTTGCCCCTGCACCGTTCGCGATACGCGATACACCAAAGGAGGTACATCTTGCCTCGGTTTAGGGTTCTTCTGCAGGTGCTCGACCTGCTTAAGGGTTATGGTCGTGGACCAGCGACCCGCCATCGACCATCACTATCAAGACATTACTGAAGGCTAGCAGTGCGTTTCAGCTTCCCAGGTAGCGTAAGAAGGGAAGCGATATCCTCTTCTTGCGATTTGGTGACCTATGGTTGGGCTTGCCGTAATTTAGGTTTGACCCGGTTTGGCGAGCGTTCGAGATCACGGGTTCGTCAAGGATGTTCCTCATAAAGAGCATAGGAAAAGAAGCGCCGTCCTCGGTGCCTGTTTACATCAGAATTCAAAACTGAGATCGTCGAGCAGTGCTGGTGCGGCGATTGCTCGGTTAATCAGATGGCAGGAAACTTAGATCTGACCGAGATCACGGTGCGTAACTGGGGGGCCCAAGCAGAGATCGATGCCAGGCAGCGAAATGAGCTGACCAGCAGCCGAGCATGAGGAGTTAACCACGTTGCAGTAGAAGAATCACCGACTACGCAAGGACCTCGACCTACCCAAGTGAGCCACAACTTCTTTGTAAGAAGGCCTGGCAAACTTGCCCCGCTTTCATCGAGGCGGAGAAGCAGAGCGGTCACAAAGCCAAGCGGACGTGTGAACGGCTGGAATTCTTCCGTATCGCCTTCTGTGCTCGCCATGTCCGGCCATGCTGGACAGGTGAAGAGTCATCGTGAACCGGGTGGTGCGTTCGACAGGGTTTCCGATCATTAAGTTGTCCAGATCAACGATTAGGTCGCCCTCTCAATGCTCAGGCACGCCTCGATCCTCGGTATTTGTAAAAAATGAACCCGCATAAACCTTTACTTGTCGAGACCTTGACACTTGGTGCGAAAGTACAAACGGCCTGCTCCCTGGTAGGGCGAAGGCCGTTCGATTTTTCATATGGCTATGTAGGTGGCCGGCGATGTTCGCAGACGGGATTATAGGCACTTTCCGTTGCACTGGTATACCCATCCGGTGCCACACCCGAAGGGGGTCCAGCGGCATGAGGTAGAGGATACGCAGCTGTATGACGTTGAGCACCAGTCATCGATGTTGCTGCACTGGCAGTCTGCAAGAGCTGCGGCTTGGGTATCATTGATATTTTCGGTCGGGCCGAGGGTCGCGATAAGGGTGCGGGCTTCATCATGTCCGAAGGCTTCTACCGCTGCTTCCCGAACTTCCCTAAGTCTCCGATCTGTGTCAAGCCCGCGCCCCTGTATGAAGGTAGATTCGCTGGACAAAAGTGCAGTGGCACGATCAATTATACTGATCTGTTTTTCGGAGAGTTCTCCGTGTGACGTGCGGTAGTTCTTCAGATGTTCCACCCATAGTCCACTTCGGGATTTGGGGGAAAGTGACGAGAAGATTGCCTGCCGATATTCCATAGAGTACTTAACGAAATCGGAGTAACGCTCTGGCAGGTTTCCGATATTTGCTTTCACCCATGACTCAACTGCGTCATGCTCTGGCTCTGCGAGTGCTGGAGTCTTTCCAGTCAGCACAATTCCTGCCGCTACACCGAGTCCTCCAGCGAGTCGAAGGAATTGCGCTCGACCGATCGTGCTGTTGTTTGACCGCCCTGTGGAGCTCCGGTCTTGGTGGTGCTGGTCGCCAAGGGCGTTTAAGAGGCGAATCGTCGATCTCGGACCGAGTCGGCGCATGAGCCGGATACCCATAGCCATTCCGGTCCAAGCCCGCACATCGTCGCCTCGTACTCTAATTAACGTTGGCACCCAGGGGGCTTGATCTCCCATGCTTTGCTCTCGCCACTGACGTACCTCTGGTTGTGCTAGTGGTATTACTTCTAGTTTCTCGCCGCATGTACGCGTCACCATTCCTGAGACTTCGCGGCATCGTTTGCATGAAGCATCGAAGGCGAGCACCCATCGTTCCGTTAAACGAAGTTCCATCGGTTGTATCCCTTCGAAGAACAGCTGGTCCTCGAAGTAGATCAACGACGATGGTAATTTGTCAAGGATTAAAAGTATGGATGTCGCGCCAATGTCTCACGGCTCGCCGTGAGACATATAAAAGTGAATCTGTCAATAAGTGAATTAGCTATTGTCAGCTTTCGGCTTCTGTGATATTACGCTTCACTCACTCACTCACTCTCTGTCTGCATTTCGTGACTATAGGCTAAGTGGCTAAGCCTTCCTTTTAACCCGCTGATGGCTGGTTCTCGACGTGGTACGGCCACCGTGCAATGCTCCGAGTGTGGCCAAGTATCCGAAGGTGTGATCGCTATTGTTTCGTGTGCTCTTACCTGGCCTATCTCGCTGAGAGCCAGTCGGCTTAGCGACATTCTGGCAGGAACCGCCGCGACACCCTTGCCAAAGCCGTGAGAATGCTACTGAGGATAAAAGCGTGATGTCGTCATGGTGGGGCGGCGACGAGTCCGGTGCCGATAATGAGGGTGAGGGTGGTCATGGGGTCAGAGTCTCCTCGGGGCGTTGTCGGGCGGCCATCAGCTCAACCAGCCGGGCGCGATCAGCGGCGAACGTGGCCTCGTTGATTTCTGGCAGGTGCTCGGGCGGGCAGGGCTTGGCGGTCCAGAGCCTCACGCCAAAAGACCTCCTTGGGCTCGACCAGCATGGACGACAGCGGCTGAACGGGCCGCTGAACGGCGATCTGGGCGCTCGACCCTGGGCTAGTGGTCGCGTCCGTTAATTCGTCGGGGGTCATCCGGCCAGCGGGTGCGGTGCGTGTCGGTCGTGCTGCCTGATGCGTGCCAGGAGATGGTTGAGATCGGTGCGGGTGAACTTCCAGTCGAAGGACCTGGCTGCGGCGCTGTAGTGGTTCTCGAAGGCGAGGACCTGGGCGGCGAGCTCATCGAGGTCCTCGAAGTCGTCGGGGGCGAGGAGCTTGCGCTGGATGACGGAGAAGTAGACCTCGATCTGGTTGAGCCAGGAGGCGTGGACGGGCAGATGGGCCATTTGGGCGTTCGGGTAGGCGTCGCTGAGCCGGGCCGCTGCCGCCCAGTTCCGGTGCGAGGAGCCGTTGTCCACGACCTAGAAGACCCGCCTGGCCGAGGCGTACGGCTCGCTTTGCATCACCTGGTCCACGAGCGCGGTGAACGGCCTGATGCCAGTGGTCGGCTCACACCGGCCCATGATCCGGGCGCGGTGGACGTCGTAGGCGGCCAGGTAGGCGAGGGTGCCGAGGCGGTGGTATTCGCTCTCGATCCACATCGCCCGCCCCGTCCCTAGCGGGAGCGGGAGATGGATGCGCATGCGGGCCTGGACGCCGGGCTTTTCGTCGGCGCTGAGCACGTACTCATCCTCGTCGAGCGGTTTTCCTTCCTATTCGCGCTGGTAGAGGTTCAGGACGCGGGATGCCTTGAGGGCGAAGTGCGGGTCACGGGGAAAGATCCACGACCGGTGCTGCCAGGGCTTCAGGGGTCATTGGCGAGCCAGCGGCGCTCGGTAGACGCCGAGGGCGCGGGAGCGATGCCGCTGGTTGCCGCATGGCGGGCCAGCTCGGGGCAGGTCCATCGGGCCAGGGGAGTTCCGCTCGAGGTGGGCATCTCGCACGCAAGGGCCTTGACCCCGGCCACGATGCGGGCGGAGAACACGCGCGGCCTGCCGGGGCGCGGTGCGTCGGCCAGTCCCTCGATGCCCTGTTCACAGTAGCGGCGCCGCCATTTGCGGGCCGTGTCCTGGCAGATGCTCAGCCGCTCCGCGATCATCCGGTTCGCCGTGCCCGCCGCGGCGAGCAGCACGATTTGTGATCGCAGCACCAGGCGAAACGGCGCTGAGCCCCGCCAGGACAGGGACTCCAGCTCGGCGCGCTCAGCGTCACCAAGGCATATGACATAGGGACTGGAGGGCATGCGTCCCATGGTGCAGCCAGGCGGGTAGGGCACGATGGCCGTATGGCAAGGCCACCGGAGTCGACCATGACCTCGCTACGCCAGCGTCTGGCGGCCAGGGCACGCGAGCGCTGGCCTCAGCTGGTCGGCATCACCGTCCGCTACCACGGCGAGTTCGCCTACGTCGCCAGCCGGCTCCCCGACGGCACCACCCTGCCGCTCTGCCGACTTCGTTACGTCGGATCCGCCACCAGCTGGGGTTTTGCCATCTACCGCGCGAGCCACGACAACTACGAGAAGTCCGTCCTGCCCACCGGCCGCTCGGCCGGCACCTCGCAAGAAGCCCTCGACTGCGCCTGCGGCTTCTACCTCGGCGACACTACGGCCTGGCTCGACCCGCCACCCCCGACGAATTAACGGACGCGACCACTAGGTGACGAAGATTCGGCCCATCTCAGCGCCCTCTAGGGCACTCACGCCATCTGACGATCTTTGATCAGTAGTCGAGGGCGCGGTCGACCAGGTCGGTGACCTCGGTGGCCGAGGCGCGGAAGTAGCGGGCGGTGGTCTCGATGGAGGTGTGCCCGAGCAGGGCCTGGATCTGAGCGTGGTCGGCGTCGGCTTCGCGTAGCCGGGTGGCGTAGGTGTGCCGCAGCCGGTGCGGTCGCAGGCCTGGCAGACCGGCGTCCTTGCCGACCGCGCGGACCACGTCGGTGACGCCGTCGACCGACAGCCGTCCGCGCTGACCGACCCACAGCCCCTCCCCAACCGTGTCGGCCAGGGCAGGCCTAGCGGCCAGCAGCTCGGCGCGCACCTGCAGCCAGGCTGTCAGCCGTTCACGGGCCGGGACCGGAAGCGGGACGGTGCGCACCTCGTCGCCTTTGCCGTGCATGCGGGCGGTGCCGCTGCGTGGGGTGACCAGGACGTCGCCGATGCGCAGGCGCTGACATTCCTCGGCGCGGGCGCCGGCGCCGAGGAGCAGGGCGATGAGGGCGGCGTCGCGGGGGCCGCGGCGGTCGGCGGCGTGGCGGACCGCGTTTTCCTGCGCCCGTAACAACACCTCCGGAGCACCGGGCTTGGGCACCCGGGCACGCTTGACCGCCAAACGTAGCGCGGGCCCGTGTTCATACAGCAGCGTCACCGCAACCAGCGCCTGGTTCACCGTCGCCGGCGACGCCCCCGCGGCGAGCAGGTGCTGGCGCCACGCGGTGACCGCTGCCTCGGCGCCGACCAGGTCGACGAACGCGTCCGCGTGCTCGGCCGCGCGCGCGAGCAACCACTCCTGGTAGGCCAGCGCCTGGCGCTGGTAGGCGGTCACCGTGTTCTTCGCCAGCGCGCACCGATCGAGATGCGTACCGAACGCGGCTAGCGCCATTTCCGCAGCGGCCGCCACCGGCCCCGGCTCACGACCGGGCCGAAGCGCCACCACGTTGCCCGCCCTGAACCCACCTTGATCGGCAACGCGATTGTCGACTCGGCCGCCGTCCCGCCCGCCATCGCGATCGTCAACCTGGTTGCGGGTCTCCCCGTCGCCACTGTTGTTGATCTTCCTGTCGGTGCTTGCGGTCACTCGCCGGATCCCTCTCCTTATTATCCGGGAAGTTTTTTCGGCATTAGCCCGGCTGCTTCCCGGTGTGTGACTTTCAGCGGTCGTTGGCCCGTAATCTTCTGCGGTAGATGGCATGTTCTGCCATCCGGCGGCGGTCGCTTCTCCTCCTCACGCGCTTGGTTGGCTGTTGCGTTAGAGCGTGCCGATGACCAGTGATTCGCGGGCGGTTTCGACGACCTCCTTGGTGATGGTACGTAGGCCGTTGATCTCTAGGATGCGGGTGATCTGGGCGAACAGGCGGTGTACGAGGCGGAAGTTGCCGAGGGTGATCCGGTGGATCGCGGCCAGGGCTTCGGTGTCGGTGAAGTCGCTGGCCGATAGGGGAAGTCCGATCCTGTTGTGGTGGTGGCGCAGGACGAAGGTGAGCTCATCAGGCGATAGTGGCCGGTATTCGTGGACGAAGCCGATCCGGCTGTACAGCTGCGGGTAGCGGGCCAGGCGCTTTTCGAGGCCGGGCATGCCGATGAGGATCATTCCCAGATCGGCTTGGTCGTAGTGGTCGCGGACGACCTCCAGCGCGGTGGTCTTGAGCCGGTCGGCCTCGTCCACGATCACCAGGTCGGTGTAGGCGTAGGGCGTGTAGGTGCTGGTGTATCGGTCGGGGAACAGGTGGCCTTCGATCGCCGAGCTGAGCTGGGAGCTGATGCCGCGCAGTTCGGAGCTGATCTGACGCAGGGAGGCGACGACTGGTGCGGTGTACATCGCGGTGCGTACGGCCAGTGCCTGCGGCGGAAGGAGTGAGTCATCGCAGAAACGCTGCGGCAGGTAGCGCTCGATGAGGTCCCATCTCGCGTAGTACCGGGCCGACAGGGTCTTGCCGACGCCGGGAGGTCCGTAGCACAGGCCGATGTAGCGCTCGCGGCGGCAGGCCTCGGCGAACTCGGTGAATCGCCGGTGCTCCTTGGTTACTAGGAACGGCCGCTCAGCATCTGGTGAGGGTTGCTGTTCGGGGGGCGGGGCGGTGTCCATGGCGTGATCATTCCTCTCGATACCGCTTGAGCCGCGGCCGTGCGGGAACCGGTGGCGCCGGGGCGGCGGATGCCTCAGGTAGGGGCAGGTCGGATGGAGATGGGCGATGAACGTCGATCAGGCGATCGACCACGCTGGCCCGCTCACGAAGCTGAGAACGCAGGTCACGACGCCGGGCGTTGCGTGCCGCGGTGATGTCCTTCAGGCTGATCGTGTGGTCGGCGAGGTCGGGGCAGATGGCCCGGCACAGGAACCGCTCGCGGTGAAACACCCGGATCTCGGCCATGTCGCGGGGGTCGTAGCGGATGATGACGCGCTCGCCGACGTAGGCGGCCAGCAGCGGGTCCAGGTAGCGCAGGGATTGGAAGTGGATCCCGTCGGGGTGGATGGTGCGCGGCTTGGCGACGGTGAGCAGCAGCAGGTCCAGCTGCTCTAGGGAGCCGGGCAGGCGGGGCAGGAAGGAACCTGATCCCCAGCGTTGCTGCGGTGGGGCGCCGGTTTCGCTGTGCGGGGTGAGGTTGTAGACCTCTCGGACGAAGCGGCCGATGGCCTCCTCCAGCTCGGCCAGGCTCAGCTGTGCCCGCCCGGCGCGGTCGGGCGTACCGCGCGGGGCGTATCCGGGCAGGTGCGCCAAGCACTGCTGGTTGACGGTGCGAAAGAGGCGCTCGACTTTCCCGCGGCCGCGCGGCTGCCCCGGCAGGGAGAAGAAAGGGCGGGTCCGCAGGTCGGCCATCACCTGCTCCAGATGCGCCGAGGTGAAATCGGATCCGTGGTCAACGTGCAAGGCCTCGGGGATGCCGCACACGTGCCAGTCGGGCTCGGCCTTTCGCCAGATCGCCTGCCGGAAGGCCAGCGCGGTCATCAGCGCCGACGGCGCGCTGAGATTGACGGCGTAGCCGGCGATCGCTCGCGAGTAGTCGTCCTCGATCACCGTCAGCCAGGGCCGCCCCGGTTTTCCGGAAGGGGTGATCACCCACAGGTCCAGCTGGGTGTGGTCGGCCTGCCAGATCTGGTTGGGCCGCTCGGCTTGGCGGCGGTGGATCAGGTCGAACAGTTCCCGGTAGCGTGCGGTCCCCTCGTGGGCGAGGACCGATAGCGCGGGATCGAGACGGTGGGTGATGTCGTACACGGTGGCGTAGGAGGGGATGGGCCAACCTCGCTGGGCGGCGACCTCGGCACTGTGGCGGTGCACGGTCGCGATGCTCGGCCGCGGCCGCCGCAGGGCGAGGCCTTCGATCAGCAGGACGAGCTCATCCGGTAACCGGCGCCGGCCTTTGTCAGCACGCGGTTGCCGGGCCAGACCGGTCAGGCCGTCGCGGCGGTAGGCGCTCAGCCATCGCCGCAGCGTTCGTTCCGGGATGCCCTTCGTCTCGGCCACGCGGACGATCGGGACGGCGTCATCGAGATGGGACCGAAGGATCACCAAGCGGTCCATCGCCGACTGTCGCTGGGGTTCGGTCAGCGCGGGCGGCGTGGTGAGGGGCTGGGGTGGATTTTCCGGTTGGTTCGCCGCGAGTGAGGTCATACCGTCAGAATCGCCGCCCCGATGATCGCCTGCTTGCTGTTCCACAACCTTGGAAGTGGAACACCTCCGCCGCGCTGGCCGTCGAGCCTCAAAAACCAGCCTTGAACCGTTCCGGAAATCGTTCCACAACGACTGTTCCACAACAGTAGTACGGAGATGAATTCCGGTATGGTTGGCCGATGGCATCTGCTTCCGATCACCCCTCGCGCGGCCTCGAACTCGGCTACGCCCGCGTCTCGACCACCAAACAGAGCCTGGAGCGCCAACTCGACGCCCTCAACGCGACCGGCATCCCCGCCGAGCGGATCTACACCGACAAGAAGACCGGCACCAGCATCGACCGC
Organism: Streptosporangium sp. NPDC002721; assembly: GCF_042888905.1. Classification (NCBI taxonomy): domain Bacteria; kingdom Bacillati; phylum Actinomycetota; class Actinomycetes; order Streptosporangiales; family Streptosporangiaceae; genus Streptosporangium; species Streptosporangium sp. NPDC002721. Next base: position 52,741 of record NZ_JBIAQI010000003.1, on the reverse strand, counting down.
GAGGGCCTGGCCGCCCTGCTCGCCTACACCCGAGCGGGCGACACCATCGTGGTCCACACCCTGGACCGGCTCGGGCGCAACCTACGCGAAGTCCTCAACCTCGTGCACGAGTTGTCCGAGCGCGGCATCGGCGTACGCTCCCTGGCCGACCCGCTGCCCATCAACACCACCGACGAGGGCATGAGCCGCATCGCCTTCCTGCTGCTCGCGTTGTTCGCCGAGATGGAACGCACCTTCACCGCCGAGCGCGCCGCCCACGCCCGCGCCGTCGCCGAAACCGCCGGCCGCCACATCGGCCGCCCCGTCGCCCACCCAGCCGACAAAATCGACTACGCCCGCCTGCTCAAAGCCCAAGGCAACACCCTGGGCCAAGTCGCGGCCAAGACCGGCATCCCCAAAACCTCCCTGCACCGCTACCTCACCGACGCCCCCGCCAAGGTCCAGGAGTAATGACATGCCGAACCCGGTCCTGAACGAGCGCGAGTCGGCCTTCCTCCGAACAGTGCACCAAGGCCAGATCATCACCGGAACGGTCACCGAGATCGCCAGCTTCGGAGTCACCTTCGTTGACATCGGCGGCTTCACCGCAATGATCAACATCCCCGAACTGTCCTGGCGGCCCATCCACCACCCCTGCGACGTTGTCGCCGTCGGCCAAGAGGTCACCGCCGAAATCCTCGACATCGATACCGAACGCGGGCGCGTATCTCTTTCCCTCAAAGCGCTCCAGGAAGACCCACTACTTGATCTTCAAAAACAGATCGGCCGGACTATCACCGGCCCCATCACCAAGGTCGCTCCCATCGGCGCCTTCGTCCGCATCGAAGACGCAGCCCACGGCTTCGAGGGCCTCCTGCCCGCCTCCGAACTGACCGGCGGCACCGCAGAAACAGGCGACATCCTCACCGTGAAAATCGTCGAAGTCGACCTCGCCCGACGCCGGATCGCCCTTGCACTCAGCGGGCATCCCACCAACCGCGAGCCTGCCAGATAGTTCTGCAAACTACCGGCCATCAAGCCCCGAAGGTCACAGCTTCCCGGTGGTTATCCGGGGAGATCCTACCTAAGCTCCCCGAATAACGTTACTTATCCGGGGTGTTAAGTCATAGAAGTGATCTTGGAACTGGCTGTTCAAGAGTTATAGGCAGAGCGAGACCATCTCGGCGTGGCGTGTTCTGCATCACATCAAGCCGCCAACTCGTCGCTGTCGTCCTCCGTCCACGGCGGCCGCCTCTTGCGTTCCGTCGCTTCTTGCGCCCATTTTCGGACATCCTAAAATCAACGGCGCCCCTCCTTGCAGCCTTTTTCGCCAAACTTCCATGGACATCATCACAGCCTCGCAGGCGTGAGCTGTGCTGTTAGGGCAGCTCAGGGGAATGCATGCGAAGGAGTCGGCGATCAAGGGCCGCCGCCTTTGCGTGATCGTTTCGGTCCACCCTGTCGGTGGCTCAAAGTAATTACGCAGACACGAAACCAATGCACGACACTTTTAAACCCGGAAAGCCTGTCCTTTCTCCCGCACTTGCACATATTGCGAACATAAAGGTTTTGTAGGTAATTTTTGATCGTTTGCTTGTTCTGCACTCCGAACTGTCGTCTTTGGCCTGGCCAGAGTGCTGCGGCGGGCTGGGGTAACACGGGAGCGGTTGGCTCTCGCGCTGACGTGTTCGGAGGATGACGGCGTATGCGCCGAAATGTGCCGTGGTTGTTTTCAGCGCGCGTGAAAACGTGGGCATCGGTAGCCGTCGTTACGACTGTGACCCCTGGCTTGCTGCTTTTCCAAGCAGTTCCAGTGTCTGCCGCAATGCGATCAGCCGCGCTCTATCACGGCGTCGCGGACACGCCGAAGCAGTTGACAGGATCAGCAGCGGGTTTCCCCTCGTTGGTGAGCAGCAAGGCGACCACCGAGATGTCAGCGGCGGTAGTTGACGGCCAATGGCGTTCGGACATCGAACCGCCCGAAGGGGCGGTCCCCATCGAGGAGCGCTTCGTCGATCAGCAGACGACCGGCACCCAGGCCGGGTCTTCGTCGAAGACCTCGGTCATCCCGGCACAGTCGCAGGCTTCGCTGCTGGTCGGTGAGCCGACGTTGCTGAACACCTTTCCGCGCAGCGGGATGTTGATGGATTCGCTAACTCCCACCTTGCGGGCCCAAGGACGCAGCACGGTGGGCGGATCGGTGCGGTACGCGTTCAAGATCTGCGACAAGGACACGATGACCGGGACGGGGTGCACCTCCTCGGGCACCCTGGCCGCCGGGGTCAACACCTGGAAGGTGCCCGCAGCCAAGCTGGCGTGGGGCAAGCAGTACTGGTGGACGGTCACCGTCACCGACACCTCTAACTCAACGTCGACCCTCTCACCGGTGCACACCTTCGTCACCGGGGTGCGCCAGCCTGTGGTGACCTCGCAATTAGCCACTCCTGGCGTGGGCGGTCAAGAATTTCACCAGCAGAGCGGCAACTACACCACCACCGCCACCGACCTGTCGATTCCCGTCGCCGGGCCGCCTTTGTCGGTGACGCGTTCCTACAACAGCATGGACCCGCGCACCGATGGGATCTTCGGCGCGGGGTGGTCGACCCGCTGGGACATGAAGCTCGTCAAGGAGGTGCGAGGTTCAGCGGTCTCGGCGCTGGTGACCTACCCTGACGGCCGCCAGGTGCGGTTCATGGGCAGCGGGGCGGGGGTCTTTCAGCCGCCGCCGGGCATGCACGCCACCTTGGCCGAGGACAGCGGCGGCACCTGGCGGCTGATGGACAAATCGGCCACCACTTACACCTTCGACGCCCAAGGCCGGTTGAGCGAGGTCACCGATTCGCGGGGCCGTGGCCAGGAGCTGACCTACGGTGCGGGCGGGAAACTGGCGACTGTGACGGCCACGGGCGGGCGGTCGCTGACCTTCACCTGGACCGGCGCCCACGTCACCTCGGTCTCCAGCGACCCGGTGAACGGTACGCCGCTGACGTGGACCTACCACTACGACGGGGATCGGCTGACCGGGGTGTGCGCGCCGGTGGCCGCCCCCAACTGCACCCACTACAGCTACGGCACCGGTTCCCAGTACCGCAGCGGCGTGCTGGACGACGACCCGTACGCCTACTGGCGACTGGGCGAGGCATCAGGGACGGTTGCAACCGACCAGGGCGCAGGCCAGGCCAATGCGACCTATCAGGGGGTCGGGTACGCCAAGCCTGGCGCGCTGGCTGGCAGCACCGACACGTCGGTGGAGTTCACCACCGGCTCGGCGCTGAAGCTGCCCGCCGACACGGTGCCGCACCTGGGTGATCAGATCTCGGTCGAGACGTGGTTCAAGACCAGCCAGTCCGGGGTGCTGATGGCCGCCGGCACCCAGGAAACCTCCAGTATTCCGTGGGGGCCGATGCTGTATGTCGGCACCGACGGCAAGCTGCGCGGCTCGCTGGCCGCGGTCGCCGCCCCGATCACCTCCACCGGCGTGGTCAACGACAACACCTGGCACCACGTGGTATTGACCGTCTCCGGCCAGAACCAGACGTTATTCCTCGACGGCGCGCCGGTTGGCACCTTGAGCGCAGCGGTGACCTCCTGGCGCGGCATCGCCACGGTGGGCAACGGCGTGGCCGACCCGGCTACCTCCCCAGCGGTACCCACCCCGCGGGCGGCGTTTCCATTCAAGGGGTTCATCGACGAGGTTGCGATCTATGACAAGCCGCTGACCGCAGCCGAGGTGAGCGCGCACTACGCGGCCCGGGCTGAGGCGGCGCACAAGCTCACCGGTGTCACGCTGCCCTCGGGCCGGGTGTGGGCGGTCAACACCTACGACGCCGCGACCGACCGGCTCACCACCCACGTCGACCGCAACGGCGGTACCTGGAAGATCGGTGCTCAAACCTACGACCCCCAGACCGGGGCCGCCCGCGTCACCGTCACCGACCCGCGCAACGAGCAGCTGAAGTACCTCTACGACGCCTGGCGCGGATACCGCATCATCGGGGAAACCGACCAGCTGGGGCACACTTCCTGGCATGAGTACAACCAGTCGGGGTCTCTGGCCAAGTTGATCGACCGCAACGACATCGTCAACGACGTCTATTTCGACGAACGCGACAACCTTATTGCCCGCAAATACTGCCGCGCCCCAGGACAATGCGCGATCGAAACCTGGAAGTACCACCTCAACACCAGCGACGCCTTCGACCCGCGCAACGACCAGGTGACCGTGCACCGCGACGGACGCTCAGCCTCCGACACCGACACCACCTACGCCACCACCACCGAATACACCAGCCACGGTGAGGTGACGAAGATAACCAGCCCGGCCACCTCAGACTTCCCCACCGGCCGGTCGGTGATCTCCACCTACACCGACGGCACCGAGCCCGCGATCGGCGGCGGCACCACCCCGGCCGGACTACTGAAATCAGCGAAGGATCCCGAGCTCAACGAGACGACCTACCGCTACACCGCATCTGGGCAGGTGGCCGAGCAGACCAGCCCATCGGGGCTGAAGACCACGTTCACCTACGACGCGGTAGGCCGGCTGACCTCCCGCGCCGAGATTTCGGCGGCCCATCCCAGCGGGGTTAATACGACCTTCACCTACGACGGCCTCGGCCGTCTGCTCACCCGCACCAATCCCGGGGTGAAGAACGAGGTCACCAACGTCACCCACACTGCCAAGACCACGCTGACCTACGATGCTGACGGCAATAAGCTCACCACCACCGTGACCGACCTGACCGGCGGCGATGCGACGCGCACCACCACCTACACCTACGACCCCAAGGGGCGGGTGGAGACGGTCACCGACCCCGAAGACGGAGTGACCACCTCCACCTGGGATGTCACCGGCGCTCAGACATCCCAAACCGACCCGGTGGGCACGGTCATCACCTTCGCCTACACCAAACGCGGAGAGCCGACCTCTCGCACGTTGAAGAACTGGACCGGCAGCCCGGTCAGCCCACAGCCCGCCCAGGACGTGGTATTGGCATCCTCCTCCTACGACCCCGGCGGCCGGCTAGCCGGTCAAATCGACGCGATGGGCCGTAAGAAGGCTTACACCTACTGGATGGATAACCGCGCGGCGACAACGAGTGGCGACGACGTCCGCCTCAACGGCCTGACGGCCCCGGACGATGTGGTGGATGTGGTATTGGAATCAAACGAATACGATCCAGCTGGCAACCTCACCAAAAAGGTCACCAACGACCCGGCCGGCCAGGACACCGGCGGCGAGAAAGTCACTACCGACTACGTCTACGACGCCGCCAGCCGACTCACCTCCACCACCTTCGCCCCCGCCACCCTCGGCCGTAAAACCGCCTTCGAGTACGACAAGAACAACAACGTCACCAAGAAGACCTTCACCGCGGCCGGCACCACCCGCGTCGAAACCACTTCCTACCTCTACAACGCGCTGAACCAAGTGACCCGGCAAACCGTGGAGAACGGAGCCGAGGACCTGGTCACCACCAGCGACTACGACGACCGCGGTCTGCTGACCGCAACTGTCGACCCGCGTGGCAACGCCTCCGGCGCCACGCCCACGGACTTTACCGCCACGATGCGCTACGACCTCACCGGCCAGCTGGTGGAGGCTAAGGCACCACAGGTGACGATCGAGAAGAACGGTACCGTCGCCACCACCGGGCGCCCCACCATCAGGTACGGCTACAACAGCGTCGGCCTGCAGAGCCACATCGTTGATGCTGAAGGGCACACCACCACCTCCGTCTTCGACAAGGCCGGGCGTCTGACCTCCATGGCCGGTTCGTCCTACACCCCGCCGGGCGGCAGCGCGATCACCCCTGCGGTGAGCTTCGGCTACGACGCGGCCGGGCGGCAGACCACGGTCACTGACCCGCGCGAGCACGTCACCTCCACCACCTATGACGCGCTGGGACGCCCGGTCAAGGTCGTCGAACCCGGCCCGTCGGGGCCAGGCGGCGTCCGGGTGGCCGAATACACCCTGCTGGGCGAGCAACTCGCGGTGATCGACCCCACCGGGGCGCGCAGCGAGGCCACCTACGATGACCTGGGCCGAAAGATCACTCAGACCCAGATCGAACGCACCCCCGCCACTGTGGCGCACACCACCAAGTTGACCTACGACGCCGCGGGCAACCTCACCAAAACCGTCGCCCCCGGTGACAAGACCACCACGTACACGGTCAACGCCGCTGGGGAAGTCACCTCCACCGCCGCCCCTGCGACCCCCACCTCCACCACCCTGGCCAGCCGTACCACCATCTTCGGCTATGACCTGATGGGCCGGCAGACCAAGGTGACCGATGCCCTGGGCAACGCCACCGAGGCCAGCTACGACCTGGCCGGCCGTAAGACCGCCGCCAAGGATCTCACCGGCACCACTGCGGTGCGCAGCGTCGAGTTCGGCTACGACCTGGCCGGTAACCCGACCAGCACCACCTCCGGTGAGGGGTATGTCACCCAGCGCACGTTCGACGCCGCAGGACGGCTGACCTCCCTGGTCGAACCGGTCACCGCGACCTCGTCGATCACCTCGACGTTCGGCTACGACGCCAGCGGGGCGCGCACCCGCACCACCGACGGCCGCGGCAACGCCACCTGGACCACCTACAACACCCTCGGCCTGGTCGAGTCGGTCATCGAACCGTCCACCACCGCCCACCCGAACGCCGCCGATCGGACCTGGACCAGCGTCTACGACGCCTCCGGCAACGCCACCGCCACCCTCCAGCCGGGCGGGGTACGCATCGACCGCACCTTCGACCAGCTGAACCGGATGACCACAGAAGCCGGCAGCGGAACCTCGATGGCCACCGTGAACCGCGCGACCACCTACGACAGCGCGGGCCGCCTCACCGCGATCGGCGACTACACCCTCGAATACAACGACCGCAGCCTGCTGACCAAGGTCTCCAAGGCCACCAACCAGATCGCCGCCTACACCTACGACGCCACCGGCAACCTCACCCAGCGCGTCGACCCGGCGGGGACGGCGAACTACACCTGGGACGCCGCAGATCGGCTCAACACCGCAAGCGACCCGGTGACCGGGCGCACCTGGACCTACGGCTACGACAACGCCAACCGACTCAAGACCAAGATCTCCACCGCTCCGGTCAACACCCAGACCTACGACTACGACACCATGGACCGGCTCACCGCCCAGGCGGTGAAGAACAGCTCCGGCACCGAACTGTCGAAGATCACCTACGCCTGGGACAAGGACGACAACCTCACCACCAAGACCACCACCGGCACCGCCGGAGCCGGCACCAACACCTACGCCCATGACCGCGCCGGACGGCTGACCTCCTGGACCGCCCCCGGCGGCGCCGTCACCGACTACGAATGGGACGCCTCCGGCAACCGCACCAAAGCCGGCAGCAACACGTTCGTCTACGACCAGCGCAACCGCCTCACCTCCGGCGCCGGGACCGACTACACCTACACCCCCCGCGGCACCACCGCCACCGAGACCAAAGCCGGCGTCACCCGCAACCTGGCCTTCGACGCCTTCGACCGGCTCATCTCCGACGGAGATGCCACCTACGGCTACGACGCTCTGAACCGGATGACCTCCCGCACCAAGGGCAGCGCCCAGCAGCGTTTCGTCTACTCAGGGCTGAGCAACGACCTGGTCACCACCACCGACGGCGTGGGCGCCGTCCAGGCCAAGTACGGCCGCGACCCGTTCGGCGGCCTGCTTAGCCTCCAGGAGGGCGCGAGCCCAGCACTGGTCACGATGACCGACCTGCACGGCGACATGGTCGCCACCTTCTCCGGCACCGCCTTGGTCGACTCGACCGCCTACGACCCCTTCGGGCAGGTCACCCACCGCTCCGGCACCCAACGCGGCCTCGGTTACCAGGGCGAGTACACCGACCCCGACACCGGCAAGGTCAATATGCACGCCCGCTGGTACCAGCCCGGCATCGGCGCCTTCACCTCCCGCGACACCGCCACCCTCAACCCTGACCCATCGGTGCAGGCCAACCGCTACACCTACGCCAACGCCGGCCCTCTCACCCACACCGACCCCAGCGGGCACAACTCTATCCAGCTCAATACTGCGAGCTCCCCGAGCAGCGCAAGCGGCGGTTCTGGCTGGCAGTCCTTCAGCATGAACGACTACTTCAACTCACGCCCGTCTTCAAGCTGGGATTTCAACCCGAACCTCTCCTCGAGCTACAACGCGGGAAGCTACGTCTCGGATCTGGTGTATAACGGACCCAACAATGAGCAGGACAACTACTATTGGGAGAGAAACTACGGAACGTATGCGTCTTTGCCGCAGCTCGGTGATGACGAAATTGCAAGGCTCGGCTACAAGTACATGCACAACGGTCGAGAAGTGGATCAGCCAAACTACTGGGACGCTAAAGAAGGTGTACAGCAGGAATACCTTGTTCGCTGGTCTCCCGAACTGGACAACAAGCAACTAGCCTTCAATTGGGTGAAAGTTGGAGGACTGGACAGCTTCAAGCTCGAAAACGTCAGGGAAACAGCAAACGGAGTAGCATATTATTCCCCCAAAAACGGGACGATGTTTTATTCCCTCCAAAAAGGAGGGGGCTCATGCGCTCTCGCAGACGCATTGGGGGCGACAGGCTGTCCAGGCTGGGCCAACGTCGCAGTTTACGCAAGGGTTGTCCAATATGCTAAATATATTAAGCCCGCAGCAATAGAGCATAGGGTCGACCAGAATGCGCTTCTCGCTGTTCTTATGTACGAAAATCTGTGGTCTGAACCAAAGGTGGATAACATAGGTAATGCATTTGCGTGGGGCACAAACTATAATAAAGACAGAGGGTATGGCATCACGCAGCTCGAGATACGCAACGCCCGAGCGATGCTGAATAAGTATTATAAGAATGATTGGAAAGAGAAATACGGGGCTGACGGAAAGCTCTCAAATACAGAGATCGCGGATATTATGATCAACGATCCAAAATGGGCCATACGAGTAGCTGCTGCGTGGATGCGAGAGAAGATGGATACCATACAGGTTACAGTCGGGGGAGTGCGCCGGAACATCAACTCTTGGGAAGCGACTCTCGCTTATTGTGGATGCGCCGCAGGTGATAAGGAACAGTTCGTGAAATGGGTCGAGAGTGGATACAAAGCCGAACTATCACCTCAGTTTAAGGCCAAGGGATTTCAGACGGAAGCAATGAAACGCATGAGTTACATATACGGATGGAAAAACAGTGGCGTCTTGGCCGAATACTGGCGCTGCGCCCAGCAGAGCTGCGTAACAATTTAGTCAAAGAAGGTGCTTCCAATTAACTTTTCATTAGTTGGCCTCGATAAAATAAAGCCATCCCTCTACGCTTTTAAGGTATCAGTAGCGCTTGCGTGCGTAGCCCTCCTTCTCTCGGGCTGTCGCTCCGAACTATTCCCCCAGGAGTCCCGAGTCGATCCTAATGTCGTCAAAAACATGCGCAGCATCGTAAAGGTGCTAGCGGAAACTACGACCGAAGTTACATGGGACGGCTTGACTTTAGTTAAAGAGGTTTTGATAATTGATGTCGGAGGCCCCGACTCTCAGCAAGCGCTTAAAAAGGCAAATGTCATCCTGCAAGAGCACGGGTGGAAAGATATCGATCAACAGCTCCCTAAATCTATAACGATGCAGTCGAGCCAATGGGAAAACACGCGACTTTCTCTTTACTCGCTAGAATTCTCTGAATCCATTGGCCCTATGGATCCACGGCAACAAAAAGCGATCAAGGATGCTCAAGAAAAGGCGGGTGCAGGAGCCGGTAAGCTTTTAATTATGAAGATTGAGGCCTCCTGACGGTAAGGCTTATTGGTCTAAATCTAGTCGGGCATAGATGACATTCACAGTGCTCTCGCCGGACCCGGTCAGGCCGACGGTTTAGGAATCGTGGCTACTCCGATTGGCAGCGGAACCGATTGAGCACCACCAAACGTCCGCTGCGCGAAATACTCGCGGCTCTACGTGGGTCAGCAAGTGCACCGCCTCGCAGCCGAGAACGGGCTCCCCCGTAAGAGGTTTACCCATAGACCCTGCAATTTTCTACGCGCTCGCCGACAAGTCCCTGGACGTCCGGCATTGGCAGGGCGTCATCACCAGGGTGCGGGTGTTCTCGTCCAGGTGGGCCACCGTCTCTGATCTCAGAAGTAGCGGCACCCTAGGAAGGCCGCGGCTGCGGAGTCGGACCAGATGCGATGCTCCTATGCTGGCGACGGCTCATCCGGTAATGGGGAGGTTCGGCGGGCTCATCCTCGGCATCGACCCAGCCCCGGCCGTGACAGAACCGGCACGCGATCCGCAGGCGGCCTACCGCTGGCCGCCCTCCCCATCGCGTTCGGGGCCTGATCGGGTCGCTTATCGCCGCCCCGTCCCGGCGCACGAGGTGCACGCCGCCCAGACGCTCCGCTTCTTGCTGCTGCCGTTGCGGTCGATCCACTTGTCGCCCGCCCCCAAGTAGGTGCCGCAGATCGGCGGGTCCTCTTGCTCCTCGGCCATGCCTCGACGCTACGCCGCCCCGAGGGCCCTGTCAGGTCCTTCCTGGCCTACCTGGCGGCTCGGAACACGTTCGGGAAGGCAGAGGGCCAAGCGGTGCTTGCCCGGCGCCTGGAGATCCCCGCCCAGTCCGTGCACGACGCCTTGGACGCTGATGCGCGGCGGCGCGTCGATCCGGCCGCGCACGCCTTCTAGCTCACAGGTCGGTGACCGGGGTGTCGCTTCAGCGGTCGGCCTCTTCTATGTAGCCGAGCAGGGCGGTGGAGCCATCGGCCCAGCCGCCGTGGCGGCCGATACGCTCCAGGTGGGCGCCAGCGCGGCGGGCGGCGGTGGCGAACCCGCGGCGCAGGGAGTGGCCTCTCCAGCGGCCCTCCAGGCTGGCGGCCGTGGCGATCCGGGTTACATCGACCGGCAGTTGGCGGAGTTCGAAATCGACGTGGCGCTGACCTACCTCGACGAGGCGGATCTGGGCGGCGCGCACGCCAGCGCTGTACGAGGAATGCTACCTGCTGCTCACCTCTGATGACGGCGAGCTCGCCGGCCGGGACGTGACGCGCTGGGCGGAAGTCGCCGCGCTCCCGCTGTGCCTGCTCAGCCCGCAGATGCGCAATCGGCGGATCCTGGACGCCGTCTTCGCCACTGCGGGCGCCGTCGCGGTCCCCGCCGTCGAGACCGACACCGTCTCGGCCCTATTCGCCCACGTCGCCACACATCACTGGTCCAGCGTCATCGCCCATGCCTAGCTGCACATGTTCGGCGTCCCGAACGGCATGCGGGTGGTGGGCATGGAACACCTCACCTGGGCGCCGCGCGCCGGGCTGGTGATGGCCGACCGCACCCCCGAACCGGTGCTGGCCCGCGCCCTGCCGGAGGTCACCCGCGACCTCGACCTGCGCGACACCTTCAACCGGATGCTCCACGACCACCTGAGCCGATAGAGAGCACCCCCGGCCACCCGGCCCCCAAAGTGATCGGCAGCCAGTTACTGACAATCAAATCCACGTGCAACAACCTTCAAGCAAGATCTTTTAGAAACCACTACTTCAACACCGCTATCACCATCTCTAATTACGATCTACCTAACATCAACACAATCTGTCATAATTTCTTACAAGATCAATTCAAGACTTAGACCGAAGGTATCTGCGATACATCTTGGGCTGCTCCCGCCATCAGTGGCCCTGCCATCGTCGCTACCGCCACCGTCTGGACGGGGGGCTTATGGCCTGGGTGAATGTGCTCGGCCCCTGCATGGAGCAGGTGGATTATCGATTACGGGAGGGCGCCGGTTGTGGTGTGCCGCATGCGGGCGAGCGCGGTCACGACCCCAGCGAGGAACTGGACGGGCAGCTGAGCTACCGGCTGGGCGGTGAGCGCGGGCTGGTGTGGATCGGTGCGGGTCTGCGTGAGGTGGGCATCGTCCCGGGCACTGCGCTGACGGCCGACCAGCACGGTATGGCGCGGGCGTTGATGAACGGTGAGGACCCGATTACCGGCGAGCTGCTGATGAAGGCAAAGCATGTCGTCGATCCACGCGGCAAGCTGCCTGCGGCGCCGCTTGGGGAGGCGCTGGAGGCTACCGCAGCCAAGCGCGGTACCACTGTGGAGGGCCTGTTGGCCGCCCGCCCGGCGATGGTCAAGCGGGCGGCTCAGATGGCACGCGGTATCGCTCGGCAGGGCGAGGCGCACCTGGTGCGCATTGATGATTTGGAACGGTTGGCCTTCGCCGCCGGTGTCGACCTGGCAGAGGTGTACGAGCGAGAGGAATTGGCGCACGCGCGTAAGTGGCGCGACGCACGAGTTCGCATCGGCAACCGCGGCTATGACCTGACTCTTGACGTGACCAAGAGCGTGTCGGTGCTGATCGGGCTGGCCGACCCCAGCTTCGCGACGGCACTGGAAGGCGTGGCCGCTGAAGCGGTGTTCGAGACGGTCGCGGCGGTTGAGCAGTGGGTGGGCTACGGTCAGCGAGGTCACCAGGGCGACGGCCGGCTGGCTGAGCAGATGGGCACGAGCGGATTACTCGGCTGGGTGATGACGCACCGAACCGCGCGTCCGGTGGGGTCGTCGGCGCCGGATCCGCACTGGCACGCGCACGTGGTGATCGTGAACGCAGCGCGCGGGTTGGATGGGAAATGGTCGGCGGTCGCGTCCGGAGGACGGGACCTATACCGGCACGCGTACGCCGCCGACGCCTTCTTCAAGGCGCGAGTGCGCCGAGTGGCGACTGAGCGCTACGGCATCGCCTGGATCCGGAATCCGGAGACCGGAGAGTGGGAGATCGCGGCCATCCCAGCCGCGGTGCGGACGTTGTTCTCCAAGCGTGACGGCCAGGTGAAGCAGGTACTGACCAAACTCGGTTTCGCCGCTGGAGAGGCTTCTCGGCGGGCCAAGAAGGTGGCTTCGGCCGAAAGCCGCCAGCACAGAACCGACCCCGGGCAAGCCGAGTTACGCGCTGACTGGCACAACCAGCTCGAAGCGGCCGGTGTGGACCCGGTCGCGCTGGTCGCAGCCTGCCGTAGTGGCGCACCGCTGCCCGCGCGGCCTTCTCCGGCGGAGATCGCGGCCTGGATCTGGCGGACGGAGGGCGGGTTGACCGCGCATCGCAAGGAGGTGTCCCGGGCCGCTGTGCTGGCTGCGGTCGTGGACGCGCTCCCCGACGGGGTGACGGATCTGGCCGAGGCCGAGACGCTGGCCGATGAGGTGCTGGCACTGGCTCCAGCGGTGCGGCTGAGTGATGCCGGAGCGCGTCACATGGCCAACTCCGCTCGCTACACCAGCACCGACATCCTTGCCGCCGAACAGGCCCTGCTGGCCACCGTGCGTCGCCGATACAACAGCGGTGTGGCCGTGCTGGACGCTGATGCCGTCCGCCTGGCCCTGGACACCTTCCAGGTCGGCCACCAGATGGCCTTCACCGGCGAGCAACGAGCTGTGCTGGAACGAGTCCTGCGCGCCGGGCACGGGGTAGAAGCGATCATCGGCGTGCCCGGCGCGGGCAAGACCACGTTGATGGCCGCCGCCCGTGCCGCCTACGAGAGCCGTGGCCTGGTGGTCCGGGGCGCGGCCACCGCGGCGGTCGCCGCCGCCACCCTGCGCGCCGAATCCGGCATCGGCACTGACACCATCGCCACCTGGCTGCTGCGCATCCAGCGCGGGCGGGGGCTGGCCGGGGTGGACGCGTTGGTGGTCGATGAAGCCGCCATGGTCGACGACCGCCAGTTGGCCACTCTCCTGGACGACGCTGAACGGCACGGCACCAAGGTGGTGCTCCTCGGGGATCCCAAGCAACTGCGCGCGATCGGCGTGGGCGGTGGATTCGCCGCCGTCCACCGCCAGGTCGACGGGCTGGTGCTGCGGCAGAACCGCCGCCAGCGCGACCCTCTCGAACGCCAAGCCCTGGAGTTGTTCCGAGCCGGCCAACGCCGCCAAGCCCTGCACGCCTGGGCCTCAGGCGGCCACGTACACGCCGAGGCAGGCGCCGACGACACGATGGCCCGGCTGATCGCCGACTGGGCCGGCGCCCGGCAACCGTACCGGGGCGTCGGAGGGCCGGGCGTGCATGACGAACTGGCCGACCTGCTGGTGCTGGCAGGAACGAACGAGGCTGCCAACCGGCTCAACCTGGCCGCCCGAGCGATCCGCCGCGAACTGGGCGAGCTGTCCGGCCCTGAACGCCTCTACCACCTGGCCGGTGGCTCAAGCATCGCCTTGGCCGTCGGGGACCACGTACGGGTACGCAAGAACGACTACCGCGCTCGCCGCGGCGAAGGCCCGGTGGACGTTCTCAATGGCTACCGCGGCCATGTCACCGCCATCGACAGCAGGCGGGGCGTACAGGTCGAGTGGCGTCAGGCTGGGCTGGATGGAGCCGCACTGGTACGTGAATGGGTGAGCTCTGCCTACATCGCGGCTGGTGGCCTGTCGTACGGCACCGTGATGACCGTGGCTTCCGCCCAAGGCCTGACCGGTCGAAACACGTTCGTCTACGGTTTGGGCCTGGACCCGAACAGCGCGTACACGGCCCTGAGCCGCGATCGGCACAGTGCCCACCTGTACTTACCTCTTGAGCTCTTGGAAAGCGACGCCGACCGGCTCCGCCACGGCCCAACCCGCGGCCCGGCCGACGAACTGCAGCGCGCCCTGGCGGCCTACGCCACGACCCTCTACGGCGACCGCGCCGACCAGCTCTTGACTCCCGAACCCGAACCCATCGCCCACCAGACACGCCTCATCCCGTCTGCCCAAGCAGACGCGTCTCCATGCGCCGAGTTCGAGCGTGCCCAAGCCGAGGTGCAGGCCGCCGATCGCGCGGCTCGCATCATCGTGCAGCGCGCCCGTGTCCTGCAGTCCCTCACCAACTCCCCCTATGGTGTCGGGTTGGCCGACGACGCCGAGCTGGGTCACCGCATGAGCCGACTCGGAAGACAACTCGACACGACGGTCGCCGAAGCCAGAGCCGCCGAACAGATCGCTCAGCGCCTGGCCGCTGAGGGCGGAGGCCCAAACGAACGCGGCCTGCTGGCCGAGCGCGTCGACATCGAGGAGCAGACCAACCGGATTGAGATGGCGGAGGCTGCCGCCCTCCAGCTCCAGCAGGCACGCCAGGCGGTCACCGAGGGCCGCCGGCGCCTGACTGAGTTGCGCCGGCAAGAGCATGCCGTCAAGGACGAACTGGCCAGCCTGCGCCCGTGGCAGCGAGGCCGCCGCCGAGACCTGACGGCCGAGCTCATCGACCTGCACGAAAGTGAGGAGCGCATAATCCAGCGCCTCGCGCCGATCCGTGCCCACGGCCCGGTCTTGGAAGAGTCCGCTCGCCAGACCGCCGCACAGGCCCCGCCGGTTGGTGCCTGGCCGCACCTGCGCCGCCGCCACGCCGAACTGTCGCACTCCTTCGACATCAGCCTGCAGGCTGCCCGAGACAGCGATGTCGACATCGTCAAGATGCGCCTTCAAGAGCTTCGCCAAGCTCATGAGGCCGCTCAGCGCGAACTCACCACGATTCAACGCGAGATCATGCGCCGCGTCGACCTGTCACCTGACCAGCGCGACCTCGAACGAGCCGTCCGAGCCGAACAGGCCACAGCAAAGCGACCGGACGCTCAGCCGTCCCACAGCCGCATCAACCAGCGTGGCCCCTCCCCGGCATACCGGCCACCGACCAATCACATTCGCAACGATCTTCGTCGTGGGTCTGGCTTCAGTTTGTGAGCACGGAAGCATAGGCGCCGCCCGGCGCGGGAGAGCGTCATTGCCTTTCGCGGGCTCTGGAAGAAGACGCTGGCAGGCGGAACCGCCAGAAACGATCTTCTTCAATGGCGGGCGAGGATCGCGGCCGCCCGAGTCTTCCTCGCAAGCCGATGATGGCCTGCGCGGAGCCACACCTCCAGGTAGTCGTCCCTCGCTCCGCTCGGGCCGCTCCACCTGGACCTGCGACTCCGCGCAGGCCGGTTCGGCTGCTGCCAGGAAGAGCCCGGAACTCCGAGAGAGAGATCTCGAAGGTGCGTGGCATTGCACGCGCGGCGTTCTGAAGGGGTGGAGCTCGAAGGGGCGCGTGGAGGGGGTCAGCGGCTTTCGAGGTCTTTCACGCGAGACTCCAGATCTTCTACGCGCTTGGCCAGCCGGCGCACCTCGGTCATCGCCTGCTGAAGTTCGGAGGACGGCTCATCCTGGTCAGGAGTCTTGACCACGTATGTGCCGCGCGTCGATTGCGTGCTGATCAGGCCATCGTGCGCGAGTTCGTCCAAGGCTCGACGGACCGTCTCGACGGCCACACCGTAGCGCTGGGCCAACTGCCGCCGCGCCGGAAGCCGCTCGCCGACCTTGAGTCGACCTGCCGCCACCTCTTGACGCAGGTCGTTTGCAATCTGCAGGTAGGCAGGCCGAGGGTCGCTGAAATCAGGCACGGACACATCACCAAGGCTAAGCCCTTCAGCTGTACTAGGAAAGCATGGTTGAGCTCTACCTAGATTGAACTAGTACAGTACTGTCTACTTAGGTCAAACTGATCGCCAAGCAAGGAGGAAAGGTGAGAGCGATCGCCATGGGCTGATGGCTCCGACCTGGCGCGATGTCGGCCGTCTTTTGGATCACTAGCCGCATGGATGTGCGTGCATGGCAAATCAGCGGCGCGGCATGAAGGTGATGAAGGCCGCAGAGGGATCGCGAGGCGCTCAAGCGCGAGGCGAATCTTCTGACTTGTTTCAGTCAAGCCCAGCAAAGTCATTTGTGTCATCATGGGAGATAGGTCTGCTACGTACGTGATTCCTGGAACACGAGGGGGTGAGACGTCTGGGGGAGCACCGGTAGATGAGAAGCGGACAACTGCGCATGTCGGCGTAGCTGAACAGCTTCCCGCCGAATCATGAAGTTGGCCCTCTGCACGTTCACTACAGGAGGACCCGGCGCCCGCATTGCTTGGACGCTCGCCGGCGCCGGGCCTTCCGTCAGACCCACTCGAAAGGAGTAGGTCATGTTCAGCATCCCATCGATCGCGAGCACGGACACCCTAGGGGTGCCCCAATGGCTCATGCGTCGGCTGCTAACTCTCGTCACTACTCTGACGGGACGCGGGCATCTTGACAAGATCTCAGCGATCGGAGTCAACGTCGATGGCTGAGACCGTCTGGCTGTCGTCAGATGGCCCCCATGGTGACGACTACACCAGCGAGGTCGCCGCAGCCGTGTCCGAGGCCGTCCGGGTCCTCAATCACGCCACGCTCTCCCATGTCGGCGTCACCTATCCATCCACCGTGTACGACGTCCTCGGCCGCATCGGCATTTCGACAGCTGGGCTTGACCAACTACTGGGGCAACTCGGCGAGGCGTTGCGGCGCATGCAGGAATCCGGGCACCTGGGTGACGATCATGGCGACCCCGGCGAGCGTCTTGACAAGGCCTTGTCAGAACTTGCGGCAGCCCGGAAGTCAGCACGTGACCTCGCGCTCCGAATCGACCGTGCCTTCAACACCACGGCCGGTCTGCATCTGACGGACAGAGGCAGGCACTAGATGAAACGAGAAAGGCTGTATTTCGACGACCGATTCCCGACTCGGAGGCAGGTAGCAAGCCTGTCGGACGCCGCATTCCGTATGCATTTCACAGCGATCTTCTGGTGTGCCCGCAACCTGACCGACGGTGCGGTACTCCAGGAAGACCTGATCGACGTGTGTCCGCGAGTGCGAAAGCCGCTGCGCTTCATCACCGAACTCGTGTCCCGGGGTACCTGGCATCCGCCTGGCGAAGAGTGTCCCTCCGATCTCTGCCCGGCGCCTGTGGCGGAGGGGTGGGTGATCCATGACTTCTTCGCATTCGTGCTCGCTAAGGAGCGGGCGGAGAAAGAACGGAAGGCCAACGCCGAGCGGCAGAAGAGGTGGCGAGACAAGCAACGCGACCGGACCGAGCCACCCGCGGTCGACGGTGGCGTCAGTAACGCCAAACGTAACGCGTTACTAACGCCACCCAGTTCCGTCCAGTCCCCGAAGGGGACTAGGACGGAAGAAGATGAAGAAAATCAGTCATCTTCTCGTCGTAACGCGCGTGCCTGGGCGAACGACGACGACTCCATCGATCGCGGTATCGTCCAGCTCCTGGCTGAGTTGACCGGCCGCGAGATTCGCCTCCTCGACGCGGCCGCGATCCGCCACACGATCCTCGATGGCCGGCCCGTCAAGTACCGCAGTCGCTACGTGGCCACGGCAATCGAGGATGACCCCGACAGGTTCCTGCCTGCGGTCAAGG
The DNA here is from genome assembly GCF_042888905.1 of Streptosporangium sp. NPDC002721. NCBI lineage: Bacteria > Bacillati > Actinomycetota > Actinomycetes > Streptosporangiales > Streptosporangiaceae > Streptosporangium > Streptosporangium sp. NPDC002721. The sequence goes on along the minus strand of NZ_JBIAQI010000003.1, from coordinate 34,539 downwards.
GCGTCGAGCCCAGTCCGTCGCTGAAGATCGCCCCAGACTGGTGCGGTCACTGCGACGAGCGCACTCGACAGATGGAAATTCGCGACAACACTGTGGCGCGCTGCCCGGTGTGCCACCCACTCGTGGCTAAGAGATCTGCGTCATGACCAGACGCAAAGCACCGTCCTGCTTGAGAAAACACCGCGGGCAGCCTGCGCTTTCGACGTCACGGAAACATCCGACCCGCCGCCCTGCCGAGGCGCCAGCCGCAACGTGCGGATCTACGCCAAGGTACGGCGGCAAAACGGCCCCGACTCCAGTACCGCCAAGCACGTCGCCGGGGCCGCACCCCTACCCGCCAGTAACGAACGCATAGGAGCGCCTCTCATCATGACCGCATCCACCACTCGTAAACAGCGGACTCCGCACATCGTCTTACCAAGTGGACCGCCCCGCCTGACGCCCGGTGCCGCCACGGAACTGCTCGCCATCCTGCTGGAGGCTCACCAAGCCATGCTGGTCAACCGCCCCAACGTCGCATAGGACCCATGAACACCATCCGCTTCGCCTTCTACGGCCGAGTCTCTACCGAGGACAAGCAAGATCCCCAGTCCTCGCGAGGCTGGCAGATCACCCGCTCCCGCGCGCTCATCGAGTCGCGCGGGGGCGTGATCGTCACCGAGTTCTTCGACGTCGACAAGTCCCGCTCGATCCCCTGGCAGCGCCGCCCGCACGCGGCGGCGCTGCTCGCCGAACTACGCAACCCCGACCGCGGCTTCGACGCGGTGGTGATCGGTGAGCCGCAACGAGCCTTCTACGGCAACCAGTACGGCTTGACCTTTCCCGTCTTCGAGCACTTCAGGGTTCCGCTCTGGGTGCCCGAGGTGGGCGGCCCCATCGACCCGAACAACGAGGCCCATGACCTCGTCATGAGCGTGTTCGGCGGTATGAGCAAAGGCGAGCGCAACCGCATCAAGATCCGCGTGCGCAGCGCCATGTCAGCCCAAGCCCAGATGGAAGGCCGCTTTCTGGGAGGTCGGCCGCCTTACGGCTACCGGCTGGCCGACGCGGGCCCACACCCCAACCCGGCCAAGGCGGCCGACGGCAAGCGTGCTCACCGGCTGGAGCTTGATCCCGTCGCCGCGCCCGTGGTGGAAGAGATCTTCGCGGTCTTCCTCGACGGCTACGGCCTGTTCGCCATTGCCGAGAGACTGACCCGCAACGGGATTCCCAGCCCATCAGCTCACGATCCGGATCGGAACCGTCACCGCTCCGGCATCGCCTGGTCCAAGAGTGCGGTGCGCGCCATCTTGACCAACCCCCGCTACACCGGCCACCAGGTGTGGAACCGCCAGCGCAAGGACGAGGTCCTCATCGATGTGGACGACGTCGGCCTGGGCCACACCACGAAGCTCAGGTGGAACTCCAAGCAGGACTGGGTCTGGTCGAAGACAGTCGTTCACCCGCCGATCGTGTCCACGGAGGACTTCGACGCCGTGCAGATGACGCTGACGGGGCGAGGCGATCGCCACACCGACAAGACCCGCAAGCGCACCCCCAAGCCGTATCAGCTCCGGGGGCTGCTGTACTGCGGTGTCTGCGACCGCAGAATGCAGGGCCAGTGGGTCAACGACGCGGCCTACTACCGCTGCCGCTTCCCTGAGGAGTATGCCTTGGCCAACCACCTCATGCACCCCCGCAACGTCTACCTACGAGAGGACCGCGTGGTCCCGCGACTGGACCGCTGGCTCGGCCGGCTGTTCGCGCCCCACAACGTTGATCAGACTCTCGACGTCTTGGCAGCCGCACAGGACGTGACACCGCCCGAGGCCCAAGCACTCGCTGTGGCACGCCGCCAGATCACCGAGTGCGACCGCAAGCTCGCCCAGCATCGGGCTGCCCTTGAGGCGGGCGCCGACCCGGCGCTCGTCGCCGGATGGATCCAGGAAGAGCTTGTCCGCAAGGCTGCGGCCGAGCAACGTCTCGGCCGCGCGCATGTACTGCCTCAGAGGTGGCTGGGGCGTGATGAGCTGGCGGAGATCACGCACAGGCTTGGGGACATGGTGCGAGTTCTCTCGAATGCCGACCCGGTCCGGAAGGCCAAGATCTACACGAACATCGGACTGCGGCTGATCTACCATCCGTCAAAACAGAAAGTCCTGGTCACGTCTGCACGTGACCAGGACCCTATAGGCCACCGGTTTGTGTCCGAGGGGGGACTTGAACCCCCATGCCCCGCAAAGGGCACTAGCACCTCAAGCTAGCGCGTCTGCCTATTCCGCCACCCGGACGTGGTGCCTGCACGCGAGACCGTCATCCCGCGTCGGCGGACTCAGGTTAGCAAACTCTTGAGCCGGCGTCATATCGGTAAGAGAGCGGGCACGGGCGGGGTGCCGGGAAGGGGAGGCCGACGGCAGGATGGGAGGTGGAAGCCGTACCGAACCCCAGGGAGTCCACATGACGGCGATCAACGCTGAGGACGAGGTCGTCGGGCTGTGCCGCGACCTGATCCGGATCGATTCGACCAACGCGGGCGACAACTCCGGGCCCGGTGAGCGGGCCGCCGCCGAGTACGTGGCCGAGAAGCTGTCCGAGGTCGGGCTGGAGCCACAGATCCTGGAGTCGGACAGCCGCAGGGCCAACGTGGTCGCCCGCATCGCGGGGGAGGACTCCTCCCGTGACGCCCTGCTGCTGCACGGGCACCTGGACGTCGTCCCCTTCAACGCGGACGACTGGACCCAGCACCCGCTCAGCGGCGAGATCGCCGACGGCTGCGTCTGGGGACGCGGCGCGGTCGACATGAAGAACATGGACGCGATGATCCTCGCGGTCGTACGGCAGCGGCTCAGCGAGGGCCGCCGCCCGCCGAGGGACGTGGTGCTGGCCTTCACCGCCGACGAGGAGGCGGGCGGCAAGTACGGCGCGCAGTGGCTGGCCGAGGAGCACAAGGACCTGTTCGACGGGTGCTCCGAGGCGATCGGCGAGGTGGGCGGGTTCAGCGTCTCCATCGACGAGGCGCGCAGGCTCTATCTGATCGAGGCCGCCGAGAAGGGCATCGCCTGGATGCGCCTGACCGCCACCGGCAGGGCCGGGCACGGCTCGATGCTCAACGCGGAGAACGCGGTCACCGAGCTGGCCGAGGCGGTGGGCCGCATCGGGCGGTACGAATGGCCGGTGCGCATGACGCGGACCGTCAGGACGTTCCTGGAGGAGACCTCCAGGGCCCTGGAGCTGGAGCTCGACCTGGACGACGCCGAGAAGACCGTCGCCAAGCTGGGGCCGCTCGCCCGGATGATCGGCGCCACGCTGCGCAACACCGCCAACCCCACGATGCTGGAGGCCGGCTACAAGGCCAACGTGATCCCCCAGACCGCGACCGCGCACGTGGACGGCCGCTTCCTGCCGGGATACGAGGACGAGTTCTTCGAGACGCTCGACGGGCTGCTCGGCCCCAACGTGACCAGGGAGTTCGTCTACCACGACATCGCCATCGAGACCGGCTTCGACGGGCCCCTGGTGCGCGCGATGGCCGACGCCCTGATCGCCGAGGACCCGGGCGCGCTGGCCGTGCCGTACACGCTGTCGGGAGGTACGGACCTCAAGGCGTTCAGCAGGCTGGGCATCCGGGGGTTCGGGTTCGCGCCGCTGCGGCTGCCCGCCGACCTGGACTTCTCCGGGATGTTCCATGGCATCGACGAGCGGGTTCCGGTGGATTCGCTCCAGTTCGGGGTGAGGGTCCTTGACCGTTTCCTGGACGGCTGCTGAGGCGTTCCCGGGAAACGCGTTGCGTTAACTCGATGTGGTGCTAGCGTAACTCTCCGTCGAGGGATGGCTCGTGTCCGAACGGGCCCGTCCAGGAGCTTTGGGGAGGTCACGTGGCACGTGTGCCGCACGGGCAGTGGAGGGCGTCCTCGCCCGCTGCCCGACGCGCGCCCGTGACCCTTCCCGTCGACGACACGATCCCCGATCGGGCTGACCGGATGGCGCGGTTCGCGGCCGGCACTCGGCGGGGCGTCAGGCGAGCCCTCGCTGTCGGCGGTCTCCTGGCCGCCGCATGGCTGCTCGCGGTCGTCTTCGGGCTCCTCGGCGCCGCTCCCGCGGTCGCGGACACCACCGCGACGACAGGAGAGGCCCGCTCCCAGACCCCTCACACAGCCGCTTCCGGATCGGCTTCCCGAGCCGATGTCTTCCCCACGGTCAGCGGCGGGCTGTCGGCGACGCACAACGCCGAGGCCATGGCGGGGCGAGGTGTGGACGGGCTCACCAGCCAGTCCAGGCCGGGGTTCCCGGCACCCGCCACCGTCGAACACGGCTCTGGCGCCAATGGATTCGTGCCCCAGAGCGGTGGTGGATCCGGCCCTCCGGGACCGGGTCCGGGGGATGTCGCGTGGTTCGCCTACGACCCGCGGCAGATGACGCGGCGTGTCCCGCCGGCGTTCGTGCTCCCCCCTGTCGTCCGCACAGCGGCGGACGACCCCTCTTTCTCTCCTGACTGATCTCTTCGCACGCACCGGCCCATCCCCTCTCGGGTGATCCGCCGGTCGCGGAGCCTGCCTTCATCCTCCATCCCCAGGAGAACCGCTCCGTCCCGTGAGCGATCAGCAGGCGGCAGAAAAGGCAATCCCCATTCCTCGTGACGGCCGTCGGGGCTTCCGCTGTGCGGGTCTGTCCGGCCTTCGCATGGCCTCCATGCCCTCACGAGGGTCAGGTCCCCCCCGAAACTGCTAGGAGCTTCAATCATGCGTACGTGGGTTACGGGCACCGCCCCCGCGGCACTGCTCGCACTGGGCGTCATGGCCATGGGCGGCGGTACGGCCTTCGCCGACACCGACGGCGACCACTCGATCGGCGGCGGCAACCAGGTCAAACTGCCGATCACCCTGCCGATCGACATCAGCGGCAACGCCGTCGGCGTGGCCGGGCAGTCGGCGGCGTCCTCGGAGGGCGGCGCCTCCGTCGAGAACGGCGGTGGCGACGCGGGCGCCGGTGGCAACACCACCTCCGGCCGGGGCAGCGTCCTGGGCGGCAACCAGGTCGTCGCTCCCATCACCGCGCCCGTCAACGCCTGTGGCAACGCGGTCTCGGTGTTCGGCCGCTCCGAGGCGGGCTGCCGGGGCGGCTCCTCGGTGCGGAACCAGGGCGGGAGCGGCGGCGGAGCCGGTGGCAACCGCACGAACGGTGACCACAGCGTCGGCGGCGGCAACCAGGTGGTGGCGCCGATCACCGCCCCGATCAACGCCTGCGGCAACTCCTTCGCGATCTTCGGCGGGGCGGCCGCCGGTTGCCGCGGCGGGGCCTCGGTGAGCAACCAGGGTGGGGCCGGCGGCGGTGCCGGTGGCAACACCACGTCCGGCCGGGGTTCGGTGCTGGGCGGTAACCAGGTGGTGGCGCCGATCACTGCCCCGATCAACATCTGCGGCAACTCCGTCGCCGTCGTCGGCGGGGCCTTCTCCGGCTGTGAGGGCGGCGCCGAGGTCATCGGCGGCGGCACCCCGGGCGGCCCCGGCACCCCGGGCGGTCCTGGCACTCCGGGCGGCCCCGGGACCCCGGGTGGTCCCGGGCACCCCGGTGGTCCGGGACACCCGGGTGGGCCTGGTCACCCGGGCGGTCCGGGACGGCCGGGACACCCGGGCGGTCCGGGGTGGCCCGGTAAGCCCGGTGGGCCCGGCGGTTCCGGAGAGCACGGCAAGCCCGGTAAGCCCGGCAAGCCGGGTTACGGCGACCACGGCGGCCGTGGGAAGCACTGGCCGCGTCCCGGTGGCGGCTGGGAGCACGGCCCGCGTCCCGGCGGCCCCGGCTCGGGTGGTCCCGGTGGCGGCTGGGAGCGCGGTCCCCGTCCCGGCGGCCCGGGTGGCCCCGGGGGCAACGACACCGACGGGCGCTTCGGCGCCGGCGGCGGCAACCAGGTGGTGGCGCCGATCGTCGCTCCCGCCGAGGTCTGCGGGAACGCCGTCGGCGGCGGCCGGGCGGGCTGCCCCGGAGGAGTGTCGGTGCCGGCGGGCCAGGGCGGCGGTGCGGGTGCCGGTGGCAACACCACGTCCGGCCGGGGTTCGGTGCTGGGCGGTAACCAGGTGGTGGCGCCGATCACCGCCCCGATCAACGTCTGCGGCAACGCGATCGCCGTCCTGGGCGGCGCGTTCGCCGGTTGCCAGGGCGGTGCGTCCGTCACGGGCGGTGGCGCCGGTGGCGGCGGTGGCGCGGGTGGCAACACCACGTCGGGCCGGGGTTCGGTGCTGGGCGGTAACCAGGTGGTGGCGCCGATCACCGCCCCGGTCAACGTGTGCGGCAACGCGGTGGGCGTGCTCGGCCAGGCCGCGGCGGCGTGCAGGGGCGGCGCCTCGGTCACGGGCGGCGCGGGCGCGGGTACGGGCGCGGGTGGCAACCGCACCTCCGGCCAGGGTTCGGTGCTGGGCGGCAACCAGGTGGTGGCGCCGATCACCGCCCCGATCAACATCTGCGGCAACGCGGTGGCCGTCCTGGGCGACGCCGCCGCGGGCTGCCTCGGCGGCTCCCGCGTCGGAGGCTCGTCCGGGCGTCCGGGCGGCGGCGGCCACTGGGGCGGCCCGTGGGGCCCCGGCGGTCACGGTGACTACGGTTACGGCGGTCACGGCGGTCACGGTGACTACGGTTACGGCGACCACGACCACGGCAACGACCACGGTGGCCGAGGTGACCGGGACTTCAAGCCCGGCAGGCACAAGACCAGCGGTCTGCTGCCCGCCCTCCCGGCCGTCCCGGCTCTCGGTGGCGCGGCCGGTCAGGCGTCCGCCTCCGGCGCGCCGTCGGCGCCCGCGGCCCAGGGGGCGGACCAGGCCCGCTTCCCGGCCGCCACGAAGCTGCCCGAGCTCCCCGCCGTGCCCGCCGCGCCCGCGAGCCCGGCGGGTGACCGGGCCGCGGCGGCCGGGAACGGCTCGCCGCTGGCTCCCGTCACCGACCTGGCCTCCTCGACTCCGGCGGGCTCCCTGCCGGTCGGTGACCTGGGTCTGATGAGCGCCGCCCAGCCCGTCGGCGTGACGGGGATGAACGTCGGTTCCCTGGTCACCCTGCTGATCGGCGCGATGGCCGCGGTCGCCGCGACGGTCTTCGGCACCACCCGCCGGATCCGTTTCGGCAAGAAGTAAGGCGCGAAAAGTAAGGCATTAGTCACCTATTGGACACGCTTTCCCGGAGCCACCGAGGAAGGCCCGTAGACGCCTCGACGACGGTGAGACAGGACGACCGCGCCCTCCTGGCGCGGCGTCCGCTCCGCCGGCGAGGCAGGGAAGCTTTGCCCGTTCCGGGGGCGCGGCCCGGAGCGGGCAAAGCCATGTCCGGGATCACATCGTCCTGGTCACACGTATGATCTTCCGGCGCAGTCGGACGTCCCGGCGGCCGTCGGGATACAGTCGCAGGCGGTCGAGTTCCCAGTCGCCGTATTCTGCATGTTCGGTCAGTATCCGCCGGGCTGCGTCCCGGGATGTGCCACGCGGAAGGTGGAGAACCAAGTAGGAGTAGTCGAGCACAGCGATTAGTCTCCGAGGGTGAGCTGGGGGACGTCGACACTCATAGGGCTTTATTCTGCGTCCTTGCGGCTTCTCTTGGGAGTGTCCCCGGCTGAGACCGGGTAACCCGAGGGGAAGAAAACGGGGAACGAATGCGAACAGCGAGGTAGGAAGCAGCGTGCCAGCCAAGAACGGCAACGCCGACGGAACCCGCCTGGTGATCGTCGAGTCGCCTTCCAAGGCGAAGACCATCGCCGGGTACCTCGGCCGCGGCTACGTCGTGGAGTCCAGCATCGGGCATATTCGCGACCTCCCCGAGAAGGCCGACGACATCCCCGAGAAGTACAAGGGGGAGTCCTGGGCGCGCCTCGGCGTCAACGTGGATCACGAGTTCGAGCCGCTCTACGTCGTCAACCACGACAAGAAGGCGCAGGTGAGCAAGCTCAAGCAGCTGCTCAAGGACGCCGACGAGCTCTATCTCGCCACTGACGAGGACCGCGAGGGCGAGGCGATCGCCTGGCACCTCCGTGAGGTGCTCAACCCCAAGGTCCCGGTTCACCGCATGGTGTTCCACGAGATCACGCCGCGAGCGATCCAGGAGGCGGTGGCCAACCCCCGCACCCTGAACCTGAGGCTGGTCGACGCCCAGGAGACCAGGCGCATCCTCGACCGCCTCTACGGCTACGAGGTCAGTCCGGTCCTGTGGAAGAAGGTCAAGCCCAAGCTGTCCGCCGGGCGCGTGCAGTCCGTGGCGACCCGGCTGGTCGTGGAGCGCGAGCGCGAGCGCCTGGCGTTCACCAGCGCGAGCTACTGGGACCTGCAGGCCCTGCTCGACACCGGCCGCGACGAGGTCCCGCACGAGTTCACCGCCATGCTCACCGGCGTGGACGGCAAGCGCGTCGCCCAGGGCCGTGACTTCGCGAGCAACGGCACGCTCAAGAGCGCCGACGTGCTCCACCTGGACGAGCAGGCCGCCACCGCCCTGGCCGGGCGCCTGGCAGGTGTCTCGTACAAGGTCAGGTCCGTCGAGCGCAAGCCGTACACCCGCAAGCCCTACGCGCCGTTCAGGACGACCACGCTGCAGCAGGAGGCCAGCCGCAAGCTGGGCTTCTCCGCGAAGTCGACCATGCAGGTCGCCCAGCGCCTGTACGAGAACGGCTTCATCACCTACATGCGGACCGACAGCATCACGCTGTCGGAGACCGCCGTCGCGGCGGCCCGAAGCCAGGCCATCAAGCTGTACGGCGCGGCGTACGTGCCCGACAAGCCGCGCGTCTACGCCAGCAAGGTCAAGAACGCGCAGGAGGCGCACGAGGCGATCCGTCCCTCGGGCGAGGAGTTCCGCACGCCGGGCGAGACCGGGCTGAGCGGCGACATGTTCCGCCTGTACGAGCTGATCTGGCAGCGGACCGTGGCCTCCCAGATGAAGGACGCGGTCGGCGAGTCGGTCACCGTCAAGGTGGACGGCACGTCCGGCTCGGGCGAGCGGGTCGAGTTCACCGCCTCCGGGCGGACGATCACCTTCCACGGCTTCCTGAAGGCCTACGTCGAGGGCGCGGACGACCCGTCCACCGACCGGGACGACTCCGAGAAGCGCCTGCCGAACCTGACCGAGAACGACCCGCTCACCGCGTCCGCCCTCAACGTGCTGGCGCACGCCACCAAGCCGCCCGCGCGATACACCGAGGCGTCGCTGATCAAGGAGCTGGAGGACCGGGAGATCGGCCGCCCGTCGACGTACGCGTCGATCATCGGGACGATCCTCGACCGGGGCTACGTCTTCAAGAAGGGCACGGCCCTGGTGCCGTCCTTCCTGGCGTTCGCGGTGGTCAACCTGCTGGAGCAGCACTTCGGCCACCTCGTCGACTACGACTTCACCGCCGACATGGAGAAGGTCCTCGACGACATCGCCAACGACAGGGCGGAGCGGGTGCCGGAGCTGCGCCGGTTCTACTTCGGCGTGGACGGCGACGAGGGCCTGAAGGAGATGGTGACCGATCTCAACGAGATCGACGCCAAGGAGATCAGCTCGTTCCCGATCAGGGGCACCGACATCATGATCCGGGTGGGCCGCTACGGCCCGTACCTGGACCGCGACGGCGCCCGGGTGAACGTGCCCGAGGACCTGGCCCCCGACGAGCTCACCGCCGCGATGGCCGAGGAGCTGTTCTCCCGCCCGACGGGTGACCGGGAGCTGGGCAAGGACCCGGCGACCGGGCACGTGATCGTGGCCAAGGACGGCCGTTACGGCCCGTACGTCACCGAGATCCTGCCGGAGGAGGCGCCGCCGGCCGAGGGTGCCAAGAAGAGGACCAAGAAGGCCGACGTTCCCAAGCCGCGCACCGGGTCGCTGCTCAAGACGATGTCCCTGGACACCATCACCCTTGAGGACGCCCTGCTGCTGCTCTCGCTGCCCAGGGTGCTCGGGGTGATCGACGACCAGGAGGTCACCGCCCAGAACGGCAAGTTCGGGCCCTACATCAAGAAGGGCACCGACTCGCGCTCCCTGGCGTCGGAGGAGGAGCTGTTCACGGTCACCCTCGATCGGGCCAAGGAGCTGCTCGCCCAGCCCAAGACCAGGGGCAGGCGGGCGGCCGCCGCGCCGCCGCTGCGCGAGCTGGGTGCGGACCCCGTCTCCAGCAAGCCGATCGTGGTGAAGGAGGGGCGATTCGGGCCCTACGTCACCGACGGGGAGACCAACGCCTCCCTGCGCAAGGGTGACGAGGTCGAGCAGATCACCACCGAGCGCGCCGCCGAGCTCCTCGCCGACCGCCGCGCCCGCGGTCCGGCGCCCAAGCGTCCCACCACCAGGGCCAAGGCGAAGGCCTGACGCCCCGTTCCCGGGGTTCTCGGAACGTACGGGTTCCAGTGGTCCGGGAGCGCGTAGGGCGAGAAGCCTGACGCCCTGTTCCCGGGGTTTTCGGAACTTCCGGGGTTCTGGGAACGCATCCGCCGTCCCGGGCGTTCTTCGGAACGCGCCGGGAACGGCCGGTGGGCGAGCTGGAGGGGCGAGTGACGATCGTGGGCTTCGTGTCGCTGGTCGTCTGCGCGGTCACGGTGGTCCACCTCTACCTGTGGCACCGCCTGATCCGCCTCACCACCCGGCCCGGCCGGACCCGCCGGGTGCTGACGTGGATCCTCGTCGCCCTGGCCGTGCTCGCCCCGGCGACGTTGGTCGCCTCCCGTAGCGAGTGGGGTCACTTCCTGGCCTGGCCGGGGTTCTTCTGGATCGCGATCATGTTCTACCTCTTCGTGTCCCTGGTGCTCCTGGAGATTCCCAGGGCGGTGGCCCTGGCGGTCCTGGGCGTGGTGGAGCGGCGGGCGGAGCGTCGCCGGGTCCCGCTGGGAGTGGCCGCCCGCAGGGCGGAGCGGGCCGCCCGGCCGGTGCCCGCCCCGGTGGCCGCGGCCCAGCCGGTGCCCGCTCCGGTCGCCGTGGCCCAGCCCGATGCCGCCGGCCGGCCCGAGGCCGAGGCCGAGGCGGGTTCCGCCGTCGGTGGTGTGATCGTCGTTCCGGGCGCCGGGGACGCGCGGCGCGGTGGTGGGGCCGCGGGCGGGGCGAACGGTCCGGCCGCGATGAGCAGGAGGCTGTTCATCGCCCGTACGGCCGCGGTCGCCGCCGGGGCGGGGGCGCTGGGCACGGTCGGGTTCGGGGTCCGGACGGCTCTGGGCGACCCGGTGATCGAACCGGTGAGGGTCGTGCTGCCCAGGCTGGACCCGCGCCTGAGCGGCCTGCGGTTCGCGGTGGTCAGCGACATCCACCTGGGCCCGCTCACCGGTACGGAGCACACCCGGCGCATCGTCCGCATGATCAACTCCCTGAGGGCCGACGTGGTCGCCGTCGTCGGTGACCTGGTCGACGGCACGGTGGCCGAGCTCGGCCCGCTGGCCAGGCCGCTGAAGGACCTCGAATCCCGCTACGGCGCCTACTTCGTCACCGGCAACCACGAGTACTACACCGCCAACGGCCCGCAGGAGTGGACGGAGGAGCTGCGCGGGCTCGGCGTCCGCCCGCTGGGCAACGAGCGCGTCGAGATCGCCCACGGGGGAGCCGTCCTCGACCTCGCGGGGGTCAACGACCTCGGCGGCGTCGCCTCCGGGGACGGCCCCGACTTCGAGCGGGCGCTGGGCGGCGACCGTGACCGCTCCCGGTCCACCGTCCTGCTCGCCCACCAGCCGGTCCAGGCCGTCCAGGCGGCCACGTACGGCGTGGACCTCCAGCTTTCCGGTCACACGCACGGTGGGCAGATGGTGCCCTTCAACCTGGTCGTCCCGATGCAGCAGCCGGTCGTCTCCGGCCTCGGCGAGGTGGACGGCACCCAGGTGTACGTGACGCGGGGCGCGGGCTTCTGGGGGCCGCCGGTCCGGGTGGGCGCACCCCCCGAGATCACCCTTCTGGAAGTCCACCACGAGCGGTCCTAGGGACCCCGCCGCGAGCACCTCCGGGAACTCCGCCACCCCTGGGAACAGTGGGACGGGCCACCTCTGGAACCCCTTCCGCGAGCACCTCTGGAAACAGCGGCACCGGGCGCTTCTTTTCCCGGGGGTGACCTGCGAGGGACGGGGCGGACGTATTACCCTCGTGCGACGGGCAGCCGGGCATCTCCGCCTGGCTCGTGTTTTCCCCAGCCCAGCGAGCATCTGGATACGCTGACACTATGACCACCCCTGGCCGGAGCACCGCGCGACGCAAGCCCCCCCACGTGCTGGCCAATGCCCCGTTCCGCAAGCTGTGGACGGCGATGTCGGTGTGCAGCCTGGGAGACTGGCTCAACCTCCTGGCGCTGACCGCCCTGGCGGGCAACCTCACCGCGGCGGAGGGCTACAGGGTCCAGAGCCTGGCCATCGGCGGCGTCTTCGTGGCGAAGATGCTCCCGGCCATCGTGCTGGGCCCGCTGGCGGGTGTGTTCGCCGACCGGTTCGACCGGCGGCTGACGATGTTCTTCTGCGACCTGCTGCGCTTCGCGCTGGTGCTGTCGATCCCGCTGATCGGCAGCTACCAGTGGGTGATCGTCGCGACGTTCCTGGTCGAGTGCGTCAACCTCTTCTGGGTCCCGGCCAAGGACGCCACGGTGCCCAACCTGGTGCCCAAGGAGCGGCTGGAGGAGGCGAACCAGCTCAACCTCCTGGTCACGTACGGCACCGCGCCCATCGCGGCGCTGCTGTTCGCGCTGCTGTCGGTCGCCGACGACTTCCTGGGCAGGCTGGTGCCCTTCCTCGCCCAGCGCGAGACCTACCTGGCGCTGTTCATCAACGCCCTCGCGTACCTGGTCTCGGCCGTCATCATCTTCTCGCTCAAGGACATCCCGAGGAGCGGCGCGCGGACCACCGCCACGCCGTCGGTGCTGCGGCAGATCTTCGAGGGCTGGCGGTTCGTCGGCGGCAACCGGCTGATCCGCGGCCTGATCATCGGCATGCTGGGCGCGTTCGCCGCCGGTGGCGCGGTGGTCGGGGTGGCCAAGATCTACGTGGACGCGCTGGGCGGCGGCGACGCGGCGTACGGCGTGGTCTTCGGCGCGGTCTTCGTCGGCATGGCCTCCGGCATGTTCTTCGGGCCCAGGCTGCTGAGGGAGCTGTCGCGGCGGAGGCTGTTCGGCCTGTCGATCGTGGTGGCCGGGCTGGTCCTCGTGGCGGTCGCACTCGTCCACAACCTGGTGATCGTCGTCCTGCTGACCGTGCTGCTCGGCGCGTGCGCGGGGATCGCCTGGATCATCGGCTACACCATGATCGGACTGGAGGTGGACGACAGCCTGCGGGGCCGTACGTTCTCCTTCCTGCAGTCGCTCGCCCGGGTGACCCTGCTGCTGGTGGTCGCGGTCGCGCCGACCCTGGCGGGCCTGTTCGGCGAGCACCAGATCAGGGTCGGCCCGGACCCGGTCTACCGGTTCGACGGTTCCAACCTGGTGCTGCTCGTCGGCGGGCTGCTCGCGGTGGTCGTCGGGATCGTCGCGCTGCGGCAGATGGACGACCGCAGGGGCGTCTCGATCATCGCCGACCTGGTCGCCGCGGTGCGGGGCGAGCGGTTCGCCCCCGAGAGCGCCGAGCAGGGGCGTGGCATGTTCGTCGCGTTCGAGGGCGGCGAGGGGTCGGGGAAGACCACCCAGTCCAGGCTGCTCGCGATCTGGCTGCGTGACCAGGGCTTCGACGTCGTGCAGACCCGCGAGCCCGGCTCGACCAAGGTGGGGATGCGGCTGCGCGCGATCCTGCTCGACGCGGTGCACCAGGGGCTGTCCGCGCGGTCCGAGGCGCTGCTGTACGCGGCCGACCGGGCCGAGCACGTGGAGAAGGTCATCCGCCCTGCCCTGTACCGGGGGTCGATGGTGATCTCCGACCGCTACGTCGACTCGTCGCTCGCCTACCAGGGCGCGGGCCGGGCCCTGGACGCCGAGGACGTCACGAGGATCAACAGCTGGGCCACCGGCGGGCTCGTCCCCGACCTCACGGTGCTCATCGACACCCCGCCGTCGGTGGGGCTGGCCCGGCTGGGCGGGGCCGCCGACCGCATCGAGTCGGAGCCCCTGGAGTTCCACGAGCGCGTCCGTCGCGAGTTCCGGGCACTGGCCGCCGCCGAGCCCGACCGCTACCTGGTCGTCGACGGGACCCTGTCCCAGAACGAGATCTCCTCGATCATCCACGACCGGGTCCGCGAGGTCCTGCCCGACCCGGTGCCGCGGGAGTCGGAGGACGTCACCGGGACGATGCCCGCCATCCGCGACTGAGCCCGCGTCCCCGGCGGTAGGTTGGGGGCGTGGGAGTCTTTGATGATCTTGTGGGGCAGGAGCGGGCCGCCGCGACGCTCCGCCGGGCGGCGGCGGCCGGGGCCGACCTGCTGGCCGGGGGGCGCGGCGCCGGGATGACCCACGCGTGGCTGTTCACCGGGCCGCCCGGGTCCGGTCGCGAGGAGGCCGCGCGGGCGTTCACCGCCGCGCTGTTCTGCCCCGACCAGGGGTGCGGCCACTGCGACATGTGCCACCAGGTGGCCGTGGGCTCCCACCCCGACCTGGAGATCGTCCGCCCGCAGGGGCTCTCGTACGGCATCAAGGACACCCGGCGGCTCATCCTGCGCGCGGCCGGGGCGCCGACGCTGGGCCGCTGGCGCGTCGTGCTGTTCGAGGACGCCGACCGGGCGACCGAGGGGGCGTCCAACGCGCTGCTCAAGGCCATCGAGGAGCCGCCGCCGAAGACGGTGTGGCTGCTCTGCGCGCCCTCCCCGGACGACATGATGATCACCATCAGGTCCCGCTGCCGGCTCGTCACGCTCGTCACCCCGCCCACCGCGGCGGTCGCCCACGTGCTGGCCACGCGCGAGAACGTGCCGCCGGCGATGGCGGAGTTCGCCGCGAGGGCCGCACAGGGGCACATCGACCGCGCCCGCAGGCTGGCACTGGACGCCGAGGCGCGTGCGCGTCGCGAGGCGGTGCTGTCCATCCCCCGGTCGCTGACCGGCGTCGGGGAGTGCGTGATGGCCGCCGAGCGGCTGGTGAAGACCGCCGAGGACGAGGCCGCCGCGGTCACCGCGGTGCTTAACGAGTCGGAGATCACCGAGCTGCGCCAGGCCTACGGCGAGGGCTCCACGGGCAAGGGGCTCAACAGGGGCCTGATCCGCGGCGGTGCCGGGGCGCTCAAGGATCTCGAGGACCGGCAGAAGTCCCGGGCGACCCGTACCAAGCGTGACGTCATCGACGCGTCCCTGCTCGATCTGGTGGCGTTCTACCGCGACGTGCTGGCGGTGCAGTTCGGCGCGTACGTGGAGCTGGCCAGCGAGGACCGCCGCGCCGACCTGGACGAGCTGGCCCGCGCCTCCACGCCCGAGGACACCCTGCGCAGGATCGACGCGATCATGCGCTGCCGGAGGCGGCTGGCGTCCAACGTCAGCCCGCAGATGGCGGTCGAGTCGATGACCATCTCGTTGCACCGGCCCCAGTTGTAAGCCCGTCGCGGCCGTGAGTCCGGCTGGTTTTCGAGCCGGCCTCGGTCGTGAATCGCTCCCGGGCGTGAGCCGGTATCGGTTCCCCGCGCGAGGCGGTGCCGGACCGCGCGTGCCGTGCCGTGCCGCGCCGTGGGCGGCCGCCCTCGTGGTTCACCGGGAGCCGGAGTTCGAGGGGATCAACCCTGTCCGGTATCGGACACTTCGAAGTCTCTTCTGGACCGGCCCGGCGGATATCGCCTGGTGAGGCGGGTATAGACCGCCATCAAGTGGTCACTACCCGTCTGTTTCCGATTAGATGGAACCATTCATCGCTAAGTCACCTCAAAGTATGAGTGCGAGTCGTTAAGATTAACAGGCTAAAATACGCTATTTCGTTATAAATCAGTGGACAGTGTCCTGCTCTACGGGGATGAGCAGAGAAGGCCGGGGGAATCTTGGTGAGCATTGGGGCACGCCACGGGATGATTTCACCTGTGAGTGGGCGAGCCGTCACGAGCCGTGTGGGAGACGACGACAGGCTGAGGATCGAATGGCCCGAGTCGGCCGCCGGAAACGACGCGGAGATCGTCCTGCGGCACGTGGAGACCGGCGAGGAATGCGGGGCCACGAATCTGACGGCACTGTCCGCCGGTGTCTGGATGGCGTCGCGCGACGGCGAGCCCATCGTCACCGACGACCCGGGATTCTCGCTCGACGGGCTGTGGTCCTACGCCGAGACCCCTCGCACCCGGGAGATCAGGGCGTTCCGTACCTCCCACGGCACGCTGGGCCTGCGGGTCCGCGAGGTCGAGCCGTACGTCGAGGTGATCCGCGTGACCGCTGAGGACGGCGTGATCCAGGTGGAGGGCGCCGTCGCGTACGGCGAGCCGATCCGGGGGGCGGCCCGGCTCGTGGCGGTGGCCCGCCGGGGGCCGGAGCCCGTGAGCGGGCCCGCGAGCTTCCAGGGGCGGTGGTTCGAGGGCGGGGTGGAGATCGCGCCGATGGCCGAGACGCAGGTGCGGCGCCGGGTCTTCTGGGACCTCTACGCGGAGATCTCCGGAACGCGGCTGCCGCTGGCGACCCGCCTTGATGACATAACGGACAAGAAGACCAAAGTTCGTTTTCCTGCCCAACGTGTCGGGCAGGTGAGGGTCCGGCCGTACTACACCGAGACCGACAGCCTCGCCGTCGCGCTCAGCATCGAGGAGGCGAGTCCGTGAAGATCTCCTTTCTCATCCTCAACGCCTACGGCATGGGCGGGACCATCCGCGCCACCTTCGACCTCGCCACCGCCCTGTCCGAGCGGCACGAGGTCGAGATCGTCAGCGTCTTCCAGCACGCCGACATGCCCTTCCTGCCGCTGGGCTCGCGGGTTCGCCTGCGCTCGCTGGTCGACCTGAGGGAGGGGGCGAGGGTCCGCTGGCCGTACACGAAGAAGGCCGAGCGGCTGAGCGCGCGGGAGAGCGCGCTGATCCACCCCGAGGAGCGCGCGTACGCCTCCTTCAGCGCCTGGAGTGACGAGGTCCTCGTCCGCGAGCTGCGCAGGCTCCGCAGCGACGTGCTGGTCACCACCCGCGCGGGGCTCAACATCATGGCCGCGAGGTACGCCCGCAAGCGGGTCGTCACGATCGCCCAGGAACACCTGCACTTCGAGGCCCACCAGCCCGGGATCTTCGAGGAGATCCGGACGTGGTACCCCAAGCTCGACGCCGTGGTGACCCTCACCGAGGCCGACGAGCACGACTACCGGAAGATGCTCAACGGGTCGTCCACCCGGGTGTTCACCATCGGCAACGGGCTGCCCGGCGGGCCGCGTCCGCGCTCCAGGCAGGAGAACCGGATCGTGCTGGCCGCGGGCAGGCTGGTGCCGGTGAAGGGGTACGACCGGCTGCTGAAGGCGTTCGTCCGGGTGGCCAGGGAACGCCCCGACTGGAAGCTGCGGATCTACGGCGAGGGCCGGGTCGGCGACAAGCTGGTCAGGCAGTCCGTGAAGCTGCGCCTGCACAACAACGTCACGTTCATGGGGCCCACCGGAGACATCGAGGGTGAGCTCGCCAAGGCCTCGATCCACGCGGTCAGCTCCCGTTTCGAGGGCTTCGGCATGACCATCATCGAGGCGTTCGCCTCCGGGGTGCCGGTGATCAGCTTTGACTGCCCCCGGGGCCCCCGCGAGATCATCACCTCCGGCGTGAACGGGCTGCTGGTCCCCGCCGACGACGTGGACGCCCTGGCCAGCGGGCTGATCCAGATGATCGACGACGAGGAGGGCCGCCGCCGGATGGCCGAGAACGCCCTCCAGACGGCCAGGAACTACGACATCTCCACGATCGTCTCCCGCTGGGAGAAGTCCTTCGCCGAACTCGGCCGCTGACCGCGGCGGTCCCGCGGGGCCGCCGCTCATGGCGGGCGACCGGTCCGGGACCGGGCCACGGCCGAGGACGCCGGGCGGGAGGTGTCCGCCGTTCGACGGTGTTCGACGGTGTTCGGCGGGGTTCGATGGTGTTCGGCCGGGGTCGGCTGGAAGGTGTGCGCGGCTTCCCGGCCGCCGGGCAGGGGGCTTTGGGCGGCCCTCCGTGTTCCTGGGTATGCCGCGTAAGGTGAGCACGAGCCGTACCCCCAGGTTTGGAGCCATATGGGCATGATCATGGCGGTGAGTTTCACCCGCTACGGCAGGCTGTACTACCTCGATCCCGGCGAGCACAGTCCCAAGGTCGGAGACAAGGTGCTGGTCCCCACCGACGCCGGGCCCGAGGTGGCCGAGTGCGTCTGGGCGCCCCAGTGGACGAGCGAGGAGGTCGGCGGGCTGCCGGTGTGCGCGGGTATCGCGAACGAGGAGCACCTGACCCGCGACGAGGGCAACAAGCGGCGGCGCGCCGAGGCCCGCAGCGTCTCCAAACGCTTGATCAAGCGGCACACGCTGCCCATGAAGGTCGTCGGCGTCGACTACACGGACGCCGAGAACGTCTACACGGTCTACTTCTCGGCCCCGCAGCGGGTCGACTTCCGCGCCCTCGTCCGCGACCTGGCCCGCAACCTGCGCGCCCGGGTGGAACTACGCCAGATCGGCCCCCGCGACGAGGCCCGCCTCCAGGGCGGCATCGGCCCCTGCGGCCGTGACCTGTGCTGCGCCACCTTCCTCAAGGACTTCGAACCGGTCTCCGTCCGGATGGCCAAGGACCAGGACCTGCCGGTCAACCCGCTGCGCATCGCGGGGGCGTGCGGGCGATTGATGTGCTGCCTGAAGTACGAGCACCCTCTCTATCTCGACGCGCACAGCAGGATGCCCCGCGTCGGGCTGAAGGTCGACACCCCAGAGGGGGCGGGAACCGTCGTGGGCCGCAACGTGCCCTCCGACTCCGTCGTCGTCCGCCTGGAGGACGGCGGCCGCCGCTGCGCGTGCCCGTCGGCGTCGGTGTGCTCCCCGCGCAAGCAGCACGACGCGGCGTACGGGAACGCGGTGAAGGTCGCCGAGGGGGGACCGGAGGGGTGAGCGGGACGCGGTGAGGGTCACCGACGGCGGACCGGAGGGTGGCCGGTGCCGCGTGCCCGCTCTCGGACCGTGATGTCCCCGGGCCCGTACGGCTTCTGGGCGAGCGTGGACGTTGGGACACGATCTCCCAGGGCCTGTGTCATGTGGCCGTTCGTGGCTCGCACGCCCGCCCGGAGTTCGTGTCATGCGGCCGCTCCCGGCTCGCACGCCCGCCCGGGGGCCGTGTCATGTGGGCGTTCGTGACCCGCGTGTCCGCCTGGGTGATGCGCGGTCGCGAAGCCCGGTGCGGGCATAGGATGCGAGCGGTCAGCCTCTCCGCGCGCGTCGGCTCCCCTCGCCGGACCCGCGTGCGATCCCGGCCCACGGACTACGGAGCGGACAAGGCGTGAGATCCCATGTGGTCGCCGTGCTGGCGGCGGCGGTGACCCTGCTGGCGAGCGCGTGCACCGGAACCGACGCCAGCGCCGGTTCCGGCAGTGGTTCCGGCAGCGGTACGGGCGGCGGTGAGGCCGGGAGAACGTCGCTCGGCTGGGAGGAGTGCGGGGACGGTTTCGAGTGCGCGAAGCTCCCCGTCCCCCTCGATCACGCCAGGCCGGACGGCGAGAAGATCGAGCTCAGCGTGATCCGGCTGCCCGCCTCGGGAGACCGGATCGGCTCGATCCTCCTCAACCCCGGCGGGCCGGGCGCTTCCGGGGTCAAGTACGCACGAGGTGCCCGTATGGCGGTGAGCGAGGCCGTACGGGACCGTTTCGACGTCGTGGGCTTCGACCCGCGCGGGGTCGGCGAGTCCGCGCCCGTCCGGTGCCTGTCGACGAGCGAGCTGGACACCTACGTCGGCCTGGACAGCTCGCCCGACTCGCCGGGGGAGGTCACCATGCTGGAGGAGGGCTCGCGACGGTTCGCCTCCGGCTGCCAGGCCCGCTCGGGCAGGCTCCTGCCGCACGTCGGCACGGCCGACGCCGCCCGGGACATGGACCTGCTGCGCGCCGCGGTCGGGGACTCCCGCCTCACCTACCTCGGCAAGTCGTACGGCACCCAGCTGGGCGCCGCCTACGCGGACCTCTTCCCCGGTCGTGTACGCGCCCTCGTCCTTGACGGCGCCGTGGACCCCTCGCTCAGCCCGCTGGAGCTGAACGCCACGCAGGCACGCGGTTTCGAGGTCGCCCTCGACGCGTTCCTCGCGGACTGCCTCACGGCCACCGACTGCCCTTTCCGCGGCTCCGTCGGCTCCGCCCGTACGGAGATCGCCGCCCTGCTCCGCCGCGCGGACACGGCTCCCCTGACCAACGCGACGGGCGACGGCCGCAGGGTGACCGAGGCCTGGACCACCCTCGGCCTGATCACCCCGCTCTACGACCGGCAGGCCTGGCCGGTTCTCCGCCAGGCGCTCGGCCGGGCGTTGAAGGGCGACGGCACCATCCTGCTCCGCCTGGCCGACCTGCTGATCGACCGCGAGGCCGACGGCGAGTACACCAACCAGACCGAGTCCAACCTGGCCGTCAACTGCGTCGACGCCCCCTACCCCCGCGACTCCGCCGCCTACGCCACGGCGGCCCGCGAGTCGGCCAGGGACGCCCCGCTGTTCGGCGCGTACGTCATGTGGAGCTCGCTGCCCTGCGCGTACTGGCCGGCCAAGGGAGGCCCACGGGCGAAGATCGACGCGCCCGGAGCCCCGCCCATCATGGTCGTCGGCACCGAACGCGACCCGGCCACGCCCTACCAGTGGTCCAAGGCCCTCGCCTCCCAGCTCTCCTCCGGCGTCCTCGTCGGCTTCGACGGCGACGGGCACACCGCCTACCTGACGGGTTCGGCGTGTGTGGACCGTTTGGTGGACGACTACCTGATCAACCTGACCGTCCCCAAGGACGGAACCCGCTGCCCCAAGATCAACTGATTCTGAGGCGCGGGAAGGCCCCGGGAGCCTGTAGACTGCCGTAGGCCGTGGTGAAACACGGCACGCCGCCTTAGCTCAGTCGGCCAGAGCACTTCACTCGTAATGAAGGGGTCTGGGGTTCGATTCCCCAAGGCGGCTCCAGGTCAGAGGCCCTCACCGGGTTCCGGTGGGGGCCTTTTGCTAACACCCTTGCTAACAGCGCTGCGAAGCGGCTGGTCACCTCAGCCGCGTCTCTTGCGACTGGCCGCCTGGTCGGCTTTGTCCGGGATAACGGCCTTGATGCCGCGTCTGCGCAGATAGATGCGGTTGGCGTGGGAGGAGTAGGCCTTGTCGGCGGCCACCGCGGCAGGGCGGGTGGGCGGGCGGCCCAGGGGCAGCGGACCTTGATGCGGGCCAGGACGGCATGAAACTGCGGGCTGTCTCCAGCTTGGCCCGGAGTCAAGATGAAAGACAGCGGACGGCATCGCCGGTCGGCCGACAGGTGGACCTTGCTGCTCGGCCCACCGCGTGAACGACCCAGCTGGGCCGCCGTCAGCCGGATCCTGCGCCGCAGCCTTAACCGCCGGGTTCTGTCCGATCTTCCTCCCCGCCTTCGCCGTATTGAGGGTTTTGTCCCTTTGGCGTAACCCCTTTTCTGTTCGGCGGCCTCTTGCAGCGCTTGGATGAGGTCACCGTCCAGGATCATTCCAGCGGCATGATGGTGAGCGCGGGCCGTGGTGGAGTCCACGCTGACCAGGCCGAGATCGGTCTGCCCGCGAGCGGCGGCCTCGGCGATGACGGCCTGCATCAACTGCTCGAAAACGCCCGCCATCGCCCACGACCGGAACCGGTCGTAGACAGTGGACCACGGCCCGTACTCGACAGGCAGATCCCGCCACGGGCTGCCGGTACGAAACCGCCACATCACCGCATTGAACTGCTGCCGCAAGTCCGGGATCGGGCCTCGTTCACCCAGGGGCAGGTGAGGCTCGATCAAGCACCATTCCTCATCGGTGAGCTCTCCACGCGCCATGACGATGGCCTACCAGGACCGCAGACCAAAGCGCAGGCGAATCCCTCTGATCTCAACTTCGTACAGTCCCTAGTACCGCCTGGCCGGGCGCCTGTAGTGCGGCCTTTTGCCGCGTGTGGCGACCGTCGGGGGTCTCGATATCGCCAGCTGTCACGCCCCCGACGTCAACGCTGACCTACGCGGTTGGTCTGGTCGTGGCGGCCGAAGATGTCCAACAGCACGCCGATGGGCGTATCCGCCTCGGTGGGGTAGCGGAAATGCCGGTCGGGGTTGATCGTGTAGTGGTTGCGGCGGCCCACTTTGGAGCGGGTCAGATAGCCCGCCTGGTGCAGGTCGGTCACGATGCCCTGTGCCGCGCGCTCGGTGATGCCGATGACGGCCGCGATGTCGCGCAACCGCGCCTGCGGGTCGCGGGCGATCTCCAGCAGGACCCGGGCGTGATGGGTCAGGAAGGTCCACGAGGACGACGGCTGATCGGGACTGTCTTCGGCCACGTCACATCCTCTCCGCGTCGCCAGAGCAGCTCACCATGGAACGAAAACGTTACAGGTATCAGAACGGGAAGAACTATACCGGAAACATCTTTCATGTATCTTCTTTCCCGCATAGGGTGGAGACATCCGGCTTCATCGGCATGTATCAGGCAAGCGAGGGGATCGATCACATGGCTGTCGTGCAGCACCGGCCCGCACTGGCCTGCGCCCGCGCCCGGCAACACCGGCTGCCGGCCCCCTCGGCCGCCGGCCCGCGACGGGCGACCGACGGTGAAGCTGTGAGCGTCCAGGAGCAGGTTGCCGGCGAGCGCTGGGTCGAGGCCGTGCTCTACCTCGACCGCACGCTGCGCATCACCTACAGCCCGGCCTCGCCCGGAGGCGCGGTCCACCTGATCGGCGAACTCGACGTCACCAACACCCGAGCGGTCGCCTGCACCCTGGCCCTGGCCCAGGGGGGCGAGGACACCCTTATCATCGATCTCGGCCAGTTGAAGTTCGTCGACCTCGCGGGCCTGCGCATGCTGACCGGCCTGTGCCGCGACGGCGTGGCCCACCTGATCAACGTACCGCCCGGCATGCGCCGCCTGCTCGGTCTGCTGAATGAGGCGGACGCCCTCGATGAGTGCGCATGACAGCGCCCGGCCGGCGCGCCGAGGCGGCCTGCGGCTGATTTTCTGGCCCGGCCTTCAGGCCGCGACCGACCGTGCGGACCTAGGCAACGTCTTCTGAGAGACGACAAGATGTCCACGACCTGCGCGAAAGCTCCACCAGCCCCCGCCCGCGGTTGCGATGTCAGCTCACGCGACGCCAAACGATCACGAGCTGGGCTGGGGCTTTCCGGCCGTTCTCACGGCCCGCACCTCCAGCGGGCCTTCGCAGCTGCTTGGCGAGCTCGGCGCGGCCCTGCTCGGCCCAAGCCGCTCACTGCGACCATGCACGCCGGGTTGCTCGCGGCCCTCCACGTCGCGCGTACGAAATGGACGTCGCAGGCACCTACCAGAACAGTGGTCCCGTTGGCGCAGTGCGCGACCGTGAGGGGACGGCGTCATGACGGGTGATCGAGAACCGCCACAGGTACAGAGCTGGCGGCTGGGGCCGGTGCGGGTGCTTCGCCTGATCGGCGAGCTGGACGCGGTGACCGTCCCTGCTGTGGCGGTGGCGCTGGAGAAGGCGCTGCTCACCTTCGAGGACCTGCGGCTGGTCGTTGACCTCACCCAGGTGAGCTTCATCGCCTCGGCCGGGGTGGGCGCCCTGGTGAAGATGCGCCAGGAGGTCCAGCGGCGCGGCGGGCGCCTGATCGTGGTACTCGCCCCGCAGGGGCGCGCGCGTCGTCTGTTCGAACTGACCCGCATGGTGGACCACTTCGAGGTTCGCCTGACGCTGCCCGACGCGGTACACGCCCTGCGATCACATGCGCCGCGCCCCTTTCTCCCCGAGCAGATCAGGCAGAGTCCGGAGCCGACACCACCGCCGACACCGATTCCCCGAGGCCCCACCGGTGCCTGATCAACGACACCGCGTCCCGGTGGCAACCGCCCCGCCCCTGTTCTCACCTCGTCGCCGAAAGCCTCCGAATGACTTCTGCCGTCCAGCTCGCCTCCCACCCCGACCCGACCCTGCCCACCACTTTGATCGTGACGCTGGCCGGTGAGCTGGACTACACCAACACCACCCCCCTGCACCACCAAATCCGGGGCCTGCTGGAAGGCGGCTACCGCCACCTGCTGCTGGACGTGGGCGGCCTGACCTTCTGCGACTCCACCGGCATTGGAATCTTCCTCACCCTGCGGACCCTGATCACCGACCGCGGCGGCCTCATCGTCCTGAGCGACCTGCCTCCTCACCTCAGGCGCATCTTCGAGACGACCGGGCTGGTCCAGCACTTCACCCTCCAGCCCACCCGCGCCGACGCCCTGGCCCTGCTACGCACTACATCTTCTCCCTCATAGAAGGAGAAGCCCGCCCCTGCACGGTGGCTGTGCTCGCGCCTGGCGGCACTGCGCTCCGGGTCAGGTTGCCACCGGACGACACGGTTACCTGATCACGGTCATTTCTGGTCGGGTACGGCAACGCGACCACGGGAGGTCTGTCGCCGCACCCGATCGGTGATCATTTGATGTCGTCGGTTCGCAGCACGTGGTTTCCGCGACTGTTCGAAGTGCGGTGGTGGACCTGGAGGCGGGTCAGCGCGGCATCGACCAGGCGACCGAGGTTGCCCAGTTCGTACAGCATCCGGTGGCGCTCAGCGTCCTCCCACGCTCTGATGGCCGACCCGATGTCGCCCGACTTGCCGACCGTGACGACGACCTCCTGGCCGTTGGCTCTCTTGGTGGCCGCATCGCCCAGGATGACCCAGCCGTGCACGGTCACGTCCCCCGAGCAGCCACGATCAGGGCAACCACCTGTTCGGGATGCTCGCTTCGCACCGCCTGGAGGCCGGAGCCGCCGCGCAGGGAGACCAGATAGCTGCCCGAGCGCGGACCCATGGTCACCGTGGCCATGCGCCAGCCCCGCGGACCCTTCACGGTCAGCTCGGGCGGATGCCGCTCCATCCACGACCGAAGCGGAGAGAGGCCGCACGACACGCGCCCAAGCTCGTGCTCAGCGCCAGGCATGTGGCGACGTACAAGATCGGTGTGTTCATCGTTCTCGGGGACGCCGGGACGGCCATGGAGCACGCCAGGGACATAGTTCCGGAAGAGATTCCAACTCCGGAACGTCGCGCCAGCTACTACACGGGCATACACGATCTGGGGGAAGGCCGATCGCGCCGTGCGTGCGCTCCTGGTCGCCGAGAAGATCGCCCCTTCGGAGGTGCGGCGGACCGGACCCCGGCAGGTGATCACCGATCTGCTCCACCGCGACCACCACGGCAAGCTTTCCGGTCTGCACGCCCTGGCGCGTCGCACCGGCGTAGCGATCTGGCCGTGACCGGGAACGTTCACCGGAGGTGGCCCGTGCCATCCGCCATGGCACTGGGACCTGTTTCTCGGCGCCCGTTCCCGCGGCTCGCGCAGCACTAGCATCGGGTCCCGTGATCGTATGGCTCAACGGCACCCACGGCGCGGGCAAGACGACGACCAGTGCGCTCGTGCAGCGACTGCTCCCGGACTCACGGGTGTTCGACGCCGAGAAGGTCGGCGAGACACTCATGGACATCGCGCCGGGGCTGCCCGAGACGGACAACTTCCAGCACTGGCCGCCTTGGCGGCCACTCGTCGTCGAGACCGCCCGCCGCGTACTCGACTACACCGGCGGCACTCTGGTGGTGCCCATGACGGTCCTGGTCGAGCAGTACTGGCGCGAGATCAGCACGGGCCTCGCCCACTACGCCATTCCGGTACGGCACTTCGTCCTCCACGCCGACCAGGACACCCTCCGCAGGCGCATCGAGGGGGACACTGTTCTTGGCCCCTCCTCCTTCCGTCTCAAATATCTTGAGCCCTACGCCGAGGCGGCCCGCACGTGGCTGCACGGCGAGGCCGAGGTCGTCGACACCACGCACCTCACGCCTGCCCAGGCCGCCCTGCGGATCGCAGAAGCCGTCAAAAGTTGAGGTCCGCCCTATGTGAAAACTATGCACCCCGGTGAACGCTTCCGGTCACAGCGCCAGGGATTTCCATGTGACCAACCGCGTGACCGAGCTTGCTCCGCTTCGACGGACACCGGTGGTGTGGTGTTCAGGCTGTATCAGCCTTACTCGGCTACCAGCCCGCCGAGCCGTCCCCCCGCTCACCGTAGTAGTAAGCCTGGGCTCGTCCGTAGCGAGCACTGAGCGCCTTGCACGACCTGAGCACGTCCTCGTGACGATCGCCGGCGCGAGGATCGCACCAGGCCCCGATGCCCAGGGGCCAGCCGTCTACTTCGGGGGTGACGAAGACCCGCGACAGGTGAAGGCGATCACCCGAGTCGCCGTGTGCGTCGGAGTCGATCACTTCTCGGGCCTCGGCGAGCGTGATCGGCCTGGGCGAGGACAAGCCCACGGTGCCAGGTTCACGAAGCGGCAGGTGCGGAGATCAGATCTCGGGCCGAGGTATTTCCACGCCGGTTCGGCCGGCAGGTGATCCGGTCGGGTCGTGCTCCAGCAGCCGTCGCAGGTCGGCGACGGGCTGGACTCCGGAGACCGGTGGCCGGCCGTCGATCACCAGGCTGGGAACGCCGGTGACACCGTGCTCGGCCGCGCGGCGCCGGTCGGCGCGTACCTGTTCGGCATAGTCGTCACCGGCCAGGACCGCGCGCACCTCATCGTCGTCCAGCCCGGCCTCGCCGCCCAGACGCCGCAGGACCTGCGGGTCGGCCACGTTGAGTCCCTCGGTGTGGTACGCGTGCAGCAGGAGCTCCATCATCTCGTCGGCACGGCCGCGGTCGGCGGCCAGCTTGTTCAGCCGGTGTGCGTCGAAGGTGCTCACCGGGCGGGACAGATGCGGGTTCAACTCCAGGCCCTCCGCGATGCCCAGCGACCGGATCTGGGCGATGCGGTCGGGTGCCTGTTCGCCGAACCAGCCGGCCATGGCCTCGGCGGCAGTTGGGCCGGGGGTCCGGCCCGCTTCCGGAGCGAGCTCGTAGCCACGCCAGACGATTTCGAGGTCGTCGCGGTCGGCGTGCTGCGCCAAAGCGGCCGTCAGGCGTCTCTTGCCGATGTAGCACCACGGGCACAGCACATCGGCGTATATCTCAAGCTTCATGAACGTCCTATCGGTAGACGGCAGGTGTTCGTCCTCGTCCGCGTCGTGCCGACCTTGTTGGCGACCGGTGGAGCGGTGAGGGGGGTCAGGGTGCGGAATCGGCCGGGGCCGGTGTCGGCCGTCGTCATCCGTTCCTAGGCCGATGCTCCGGCGCGCACCGCGCGCGTGTGGGCCTCGTACCGCCGGGCGCCCATCATGCGCCACAGGAGCCGGGCCGGAGCGGGCATCTCACTGAGGAACCAGGTCCGCTCGCGCGGTGTCGCGTCCTCCAGGACCATGCCGGCCAGGGTCAGCTTGCCGGTGAGGGACTTCGGGCCGTGCTTCATCGCGTGCTCCTGCGGCGCCAGCCACTCCGGCACGGTGAGGTGCTCGTGGATGAGCGGGAGCACCGCGCTCTCCTCAAGCTCGAGGTGCTCGGTGAGAGCGGATTCGAGGGCGCGCAGGGCGCCGGCGACGCGGTCGCGGGCCGCGGGCCTCGCGTCCGCGGTCCAGCCCGGCAGCTCGGTCTCGATGACGCCGACGGCTCCGGCGATCGCGTCGTGCTGCCGCTGCATGACCTCGATCAGGTCCTTCTGGAGCGGGACACGCTCGACGAGGATCGGCCAGAGCAGCTCGTCCTCGGCCTCGTGGTGTTCGTGCAGCATGTCGAGCACCAGGGTGAGATGGGCGCCGAGCAGGCGCGCGCGTGCGACGTCGTCGGCGGGCACGGCGGCGATCAGCTCGGGGAGCTGCGCGAACTCGCGGCGCATCGCGCGGTGGATGACCTTCATCTGCTGGGTCTCGGGCTTGCCCATGGGGGAGTTCGGGTCGATCAACACCATTTCATGTTAACAGACATACTTTGAATATACGAAGAATACTATCAATGTGCTGCTGTCATAGTGATTTCATGACAAAGCGTGCGTACACCTCGACGGTCCGGGCCGTCGCGGCGCGGGAGACCCGCGCCGCGATCTTGCGAGCCGCGAAGCAGCTCTTCGCGGAGCAGGGGTACGCGAGAGCCACGGTGGCCGGGATCGCCGAACGGGCGGGAGTCGCCCTGAACACCGTGTACACGAGCGTGGGAGGCAAGGCGGCACTGATGGAGGCACTGGTCGCGGAGAGCCTGGGCGACGAGCAGATCCAGGTCACCCTGAACGCCGTGCTCGTCTCGGCCGACGGCCGCGACATCCTGCGCCGGACGGCCGAGGGTACGGGCGACATGACGCGGCGCCACGAGGGCGTCATGAACCTGCTGTTCGACAATGCCACGGCCGATCCCGCGGTGGCGGCCGTGGCCGAGCACGCCGTCCGGCGCTACCGGAGCCGGCTCGCCGGCATCGCCGAACACCTGGTGACGCTCGGCGCCGTTCGTACCGACAAGGTCAGGACCGAGCAGATTCTCTGGTTCTACTTCGGCAGGGGCGGGTGGAAGACGGTCCGCGAGCTCGGCTGGGACTGGGCCGACGGCGCCGCCTGGCTGGCGGAGCAGGCCGCCGCCGCCCTGCTGGACCCGGCGGCCGGGCAGGAGGGCGACGTGACGGAATCCGGCTCACGGGGCTCACGAGCGCTCGGCAACGCTTCGGGCAACGGTACGGCGCCCTGATCGCACGACCCGCCCCGGGCCCGGCCGCGCCTCATCGCATGCGGTCCTTCGCGGTCCTTCGCGCGGGTTCCGGGCTCGCCTCGGCGGTCCAGCTGGACAGGAGCCGGAGTTTCTCCTCGGACGGTGATCCCGTGTCGGCGGTGTAGACGACGATGCTCTGTCCGTGGCCGTCGGGCAGATGCAGCGTCTGATAGTTGAGCCGCATGTCGCCGACGGCCTCGTGGAAGAACCGCTTGACGCCGTGCTGGTGCTCGGAGAGCCGGTAGTCGGCCCACATGCTCGCGAACTCCTCGGATCGGGTGCTGAGCTCACCGACGATCCTCGACAGGGCCTCGTCGTCGGTGCCGGGCACCGCGCCGGCCCGCAGGACGGCGACGACGTCGGCGGCGATCTCCGCCCAGTCACGGTAGACGACGCGGGCGCGGGGGTTCAGGAACATCCATCGGGCGGTGTTGCGCTCCGCGATCGGCATCGCGCCGAAATCGTCAAGCAATGCCCTGCCCGCGTGGTTGATCCCGAGCACCTCCAGGCGCGGGCCGTGGATGACGGCCGGCACGTCAATGGCGTGGATCATGGACAGCAGGGCGGGTCGTGCCTTCGCCGCGGCAGGCCCGCGGCGAGAGGCGTACTCGACGCCCGGGTGCAGCAGTGATCGAAGGTATCTGCCCTCGACCTCGTCGAGCCGCAGCGCCCGCGCGACCGCGTCGATCACCTGATCGGAGACGTTGCCGGCGCGGCCCTGTTCGAGCTTGACGTAGTAGTCGACGCTGACCCCGGCGAGGATCGCGACCTCCTCGCGGCGCAGCCCTTTGACCCGGCGGGTCGTGGTGGGGTGGGGCAGCCCCACCCCCTCGGGTGAGAGCGCCGCGCGTCGCGAGGTGAGAAAGTCGCGCAGCTCGTTACCGGTCGCCATGCGGACCAGTATGGCTGGCCAGGCCGCCGGTGAACGGGCTGTGGGTGGTACTGCCAGGGCCATGCGGTCCGGCCCGGT
Organism: Streptosporangium sp. NPDC002721; assembly: GCF_042888905.1. Taxonomy (NCBI): domain Bacteria; kingdom Bacillati; phylum Actinomycetota; class Actinomycetes; order Streptosporangiales; family Streptosporangiaceae; genus Streptosporangium; species Streptosporangium sp. NPDC002721. Next base: position 5,022 of record NZ_JBIAQI010000003.1, on the reverse strand, counting down.
GCTGCGGGAATCAGGCGGCCCAATCCGATGCCGCCGGATCCATGCGGCTCGATCCGGTACCGCCGGAGCCGGGCGGTCCGGTCTTCGCGCGCGGGCGCAGTGTGGAGATCAGATCAGGGAAGCGGTGTAAAGACCAGGGAGGACGTGCCGCCGACAACGGCTTCGTGGCTCTGCCGGAGCCAGGACGACGGGTACCGGTCATCCTCTTCGTTCCGCCTCCCGGCGGGGCCCTAATGGGATGCGTCAGCGACATCCGGAACATCCGGCAAGGGAGAACATCGTGTCTGTTTGGTTCGTCACCGGCGCGTCACGCGGGTTGGGCCTGGAGATCGTGAAGGCCGCGCTGGAGCGCGGCGACTCGGTCGTGGCGACCGCGCGGGACCCTCGGGCGGTCGAGGAAGCACTGCCCGGCAGGCCGGACAACCTGCTGGTGGCGCCGATGGACGTCACCGACCAGGGGCAGGTGGACAAGGCCGTCGAAGCGGCGGTGTCCCGGTTCGGCGGCATCGACGTCCTGGTGAACAACGCCGGGTACGGGCTGGTGGGCGCGGTCGAGGAGACCAGTGACGCCGAGGCGCGCGGTGTCTTCGACATCAACGTCTTCGGCCTGCTGACGGTCATCCGGGCGGTCGTACCGGTGATGCGCGCGGCCGGTCGCGGCAGGATCCTCAACGTGAGCTCGACCGGCGGGGTGGTCGCGTGGGCGGGCTGGGGGGTCTACAGCGCGACGAAGTTCGCGGTCGAGGGCCTCACCGAGGCGCTGCGTCTGGAGCTCGTCCCGCTCGGTGTCCAGGTGACCTCGGTACAGCCCGGCCCGCTGCGCACCGATTTCCTCGGCTCGTCGTCGTTGCGGCACGTGGAGGCGGTCATCGGTGACTACGCCACCACCGGCGGGGCGTCGCGTGCCTGGGCGGGGGAGAACCACGGGGCGCAGGAGGGCGACCCGGTGAAGGCCGCGGCCGCGATCCTGACCGTCGCGGATCTCGGCGAGATGCCGGCCAGGATCCCGCTGGGCACCTCGACGCTGAACGACATCCGGGCCAAGCTCGCGACCGTCGGCGCGGAGCTCGACACCTGGCAGGAACTGACCCGCTCGACCGATCACGTCGGCGGCTGAGTCGCACGGAAGGGGCCTTCGGCCCGGCGGGGCCCCTCAGGGGGCTACCTCTGATGCCTCGGGTGATGCCTCGGATGATGCCTCGGGACGCCGAGGCCGTCCAGGTTGTTGCCAGGACCGAGCAGGGGCGCCTGATTGAGGTACGTCTGAACCGCCCCGCGGCGAGGCGGCGGAGCCCGGTGCGGTCCGCCCAGGTCACGGGCAGTCCGGGCGCCTCTTCGGATGATCTTGCAGTCGCCGGTCGCCGGTGAAAATCAGGTGACATTTCATACCGCTTGCCGGAATGCTGGAGAAGGGCGATGAGTTTTGTCGGTGGTGTGAGTCAGTCTTTGCATGACCACGACTCTTGCGAGACCCAGGGCTGGGACACCAGCCATGACCACGTCATGTCCGACAACTTCGATTGAGGTCCCGTGCTCAGCACACAGCTCGACTCACCCGCCAAGTCCGCGACCGCATCTCCAGGTCGCACCCCGGCCGTGATCCGGCTGCTGGTGCTCGCCACGTTCGTGGTCATCCTCAACGAGACGATCATGATCAACGCGATCCCCCGGCTGATGACCGCGCTGGACATCACCGCGCAGACCGCGCAGTGGCTCTCGACCGCCTTCATGCTGACCATGGCCGCCGTCATCCCGATCACCGGATGGTTCCTGCAGCGGGTGTCCACCCGCAGCGCGTACACCACCGCGATGGGCCTGTTCCTGTTCGGCACGGCGCTGGCCGCCGTCGCGCCGTCGTTCGAGGTGTTGCTGGGCGCCCGCATCGTCCAGGCGTCCGGTACGGCCGTGATGATGCCGCTGCTGATGACCACGCTGATGCAGGTGGTGCCCGAGCGCGACCGCGGCCGGGTGATGGGTACGGTCTCCCTGGCCATCTCGGTCGCGCCCGCGATGGGTCCGACGGTCTCCGGGGTGATCCTCGAGTTCGGGTCCTGGCGGCTGCTGTTCGCCGTGGTGTTCCCCATCGCCGCCCTGATCACCTGGCGGGGCCTGAAGCAGCTCAAGAACGTCGGGGAGCCCAAGTTCAGCACCATCGACTGGTTGAGCGTCGTGACCGCGGCCGCCGGTTTCGGCGGCCTGGTCTACGGGCTCAGCAGGTTCGAGGGCGGTGACCTCGTCGTCGCCGTCTCGTACGTGGTGGCCGGCCTGATCGCCATCGCCGTCTTCGTCTTCCGCCAGCTGTCGTTGCAGAAGCGAGACGTGCCGCTGCTCGACCTGCGCACCCTGCGCTACCGCACCTACACGGTCGCGCTGATCCTGATGGCGGTGGCCTTCATGGCCATGCTCGGCTCGATGGTCCTGCTGCCGCTGTACCTGCAGAACATCCGCGGGCTCAACACCCTGGAGGCCGGGCTCCTGGTGATGCCGGGCGGTCTCGCGATGGGGCTGCTCGGTCCGACCGTCGGACGCCTGTTCGACCGGTTCGGCGGCCGGGTTCTGGTCATCCCCGGCGCGATCGGGATCGCGCTCGCGCTCGTCGGCTTCACCCAGGTCACGATGACCATGCCGCTCTGGCAGCTCCTCGGCCTGCACACGCTGCTGATGGTGGGTCTGGCTGCGACCTTCACCCCGGTGTTCACCCTCGGGCTCGGAGCGGTCCCGCCGCCGCTCTACTCCCACGCCAGCTCGATCCTGAGCACGCTGCAGCAGGTCGCCGCGGCCGTCGGCACCGCGCTCGTGATCACCGTGATGAGCGCGCGAGCCGACACCCTGGAATCCGCGGGGGTCACGACGGCGCTCGCCACCCTCGACGGCATGCGGCTGGCCTTCGTCGTCGGCGCGGTGCTGTCCGTGGCCGTGATCGTCACCGCCCTGCTGCTGCCCGCCCGGGCGGACAACTCCGGCGAGACCGACGAGACCGAGGAGACCAAGTCGATGACACCGGCGTGACGACGGTGGAACGCGTGCCCCTCGAACGCGCTCAAGGGGTACGCGTTCGAGGAGGGGCGTCCGTTCCGGATGCCCCTCCGGCTGTTTCCGGCCCTTTCCGGGCCCGGTCGGCTATCGACGCCCGACGCCGTTGAGCAGCGTTTCGACGACGAGATCGGCGGCCTGAGGGGGTTCGAGCAGGGGGAACCGGTGGGCGGCGGTGTCGACGAGGTGGTCCAGCATGGCGCGGGCCCAGTCGGCGGGCACGTCGGCGCGTAACAGACCCTCGTCGGCCGCCCGCCGGACGAACCTGTCGAGCCGCGCGCTCTGTTCCTCCCTGCGGGCGCTCGCGGCCGGGTCCGCGCGCATCATCCGGCGCACGTCCACCGGCCACTCCCGGCTGACCGGGACTATGCCCTCCACGTACCGGTGCAGGGCCACCGCGACCTGGGCCTCGGCGAGCCGGGCCTCGTCCAGCACCCGCTCGGCGGAGTCGAGTTTCGCCTCGAAGATCGCCGCGAGCAGGGCCTCCTTGGTGGGAAAGCGCCGGTAGACGGTCCGCCGGTCGACCCCTGCCTCGGCCGCGATCGTGCCGATGCTCGTCGACGGGTCCTCGGCCAGCAGGCGGGCACCCGTGCGCAGGACCGCGGCGAGGTTACGGGCGGCGTCAGCTCTCATGATTCAGTCAGTGTAGCGAGGTGTGACACCTGTCGGCTTGACATGCACAACTATGAGGCGGTAAATCCTAGTAGTGTCACATCAATGTGGCAGATACTTCTGGGTCGCCCTTAGGAGGCACTGTGATCAGGACCTGGCTCATCACCGGGAGCTCGCGCGGTTTCGGACGCGAGCTCGCGGTGGCCGCGCTCGAACGCGGAAACCGGGTGGTCGCCACCGCCCGCCGGCCGGAACAGCTCGACGACCTCGTGCGCGAGTACGGCGACCTCGTGCGCACGTTCGCTCTCGACGTCACCGACGCCGGGGCCGCGCGTGCCGCGGTACGGCTGGCCGTCGACGAGTTCGGCGGGCTCGACGTGGTGGTGAACAACGCCGGCTACGCCAACTCCTCCCCGATCGAGGAGACCCCGGACGAGGACTTCCGCGCGCAGTTCGAGGCCAACTTCTTCGGGGCCGTCAACGTCACGAAGGCCGCCCTGCCGGTGCTGCGCGCACAGCGTTCGGGGCACATCGTGCAGTTCTCCTCCATCGGCGGGCGGGTGGGCGGGTCCCCGGGCCTGGCCGCCTACCAGTCGGCGAAGTTCGCGCTCGAAGGCTTCTCGGAGGTGCTCGTCAACGAGGTGAAGCCGCTGGGCGTCAAGGTCACCATCGTCGAGCCCGGTGCGTTCCGTACCGACTGGGCCGGGTCGTCCATGCGTGTCCCGGCGGTGGGGCCGGACTACGAGGAGACCGTCGGCGCGATGAACCGGCGGCGCGCGGGCTTCGACCGGATGGCACCGGGTGACCCCGCACGGGCGGCACGCGTCATTCTGGACATCGTGGACCTCGACGAGCCGCCGCTGCGGTTGCTGCTCGGAGCGGGCGCGGTGGAGATGGCCGAGCGGTCGTCCCGTGCCCGCGCCGACGAGGCCGCGCGGTGGGCGGAGGTGAGCCGCTCCGCGGACTTCCCGCCCGGTGAGTGAACCTTCCGTACGGCCGCCGTGCCGCGGGCCGGGAGGGCCCGCCGTATGTCGAGGGCGCTCTCCGTGTCCCCCTGTCGGGCCGCTCGGGGTCCGGTGACCGGCCGCCGTCCGCCGCCGGAGGTGTGCGCGTGCGGGGGAGAAGGCTCCGTTTTCTCGCCGGGGGACGCACGACTGTGCGAGGAGCACCGGGAAAACCCCATAATCTATGGCTTATGTCTGAACGGGGTGAAGGGCAGTCAGGGACCGCGTCCAAGATCGGGCGTCTTGTCGCCGTCGCGGCGGCGGCGGGGTTGCTGGTCGCGGGGATCGCGTTGCCGGCCGTGGGGGGTGCGGGTCTTGGCTTCGTGTCGGCGACCAACGAGCTGAATCTCAAGCCCACCGACCTCGTCGAGCC